>CAZZHF010000290.1:0-3977 GCA_964653545.1 uncultured Gammaproteobacteria bacterium
ACATGTCCGAGCAGAACTGCTCGGCGGCGAACTTCCAGTTGCAGCGGATCACCCATTTATGCACGCCGCCGATGGCCTCGGTGCCGCCGGGCATGCGGTCCAGAAACAAATCCACGTACCAGGCCATGTCGCCCAGGTACTCGGCCACCGGCGGCACGTCGGCATCCCAGCAGCCGAACACCAGGCCCTTGTAGACCTCCACTCGCGGCACCCGACGCGGGCTCCAGCGGGCCTTGTCGACCTGGCCGTAGGCTTCTTTCTCGAACGGCACGTCCACCAGGTTGCCGCCCATGTCGTAGGCCCAACCATGGTAGGAACAGGTGAAGGCCTTGGCGTTGCCGCTGTCGGCGCGGCACAGGCGCATGCCGCGGTGGCGACACTGATTCAGAAACGCGCTGATCGAGCCATCCTTCTGGCGCACCACCAGCACTGGGTCCTCGGCCATATAGGTGGCGAAGAAGTCACCGGGCTGCTTCAGCTGGCTCTCGTGGGCCAGGAACAACCAGCAGCGCGTGAACACACGCTCCAGCTCCTGCTCGTAAATGGTCTGGTCCTGGAAGATGCGCGGGCTGAGCAGACCGTGGTCGGCATCGACCAAGGCCGCGAGCTGCGCGGGCGTGAACGCTGGCATGAGGGTCCCTCCTCTGACGTGTTTCCTAGGATTCATTGGGCTTATAGCCCGTGACGGCCACCCCAAGCAAGGCCCGATGTGGGATCATGGCGCGCGCTTTTTGAGTCACCCGCCGTTTCCCCTACTTTTACGCCGAGGACGTCATGTTCCGCATTGCCCTACCGATGGCCATTGCCGCCATTTTTTCTACCGCCACTCTGGCGGCTGATCTGACCACTGACGCCAAAAAGGCTGCGTATGCCATCGGCTACCAGTTCGGTGCCAATGCCAAACGGGACGGTTTGGCTCTGGACCCAATCGCGGTCGCCGATGGCATCAAGGACGCGCTGGCCGGCAACAAACCGGCGGCCGACCCAGAAGCCTTGCAGACAGCACTCAACAAGCTTCGGGGCGAGCTGGAAGCCAAGGCCAAGGCCGCATCGGACAAGAACACCCGGGACGGCAACGCATTTCGTGCCAGCTACGCCAAAACCCCAGGGGTCAAGAAAACGGCCTCCGGCCTGATGTACCAGGTGTTAACCGCGGGTACCGGCGCCAAGCCCACGGCCACGGACGCGGTGAAGGTCAACTATCGCGGCACGCTCACGGATGGCACCGAGTTCGACAGCTCCTACAAACGCGGCGAACCGGTCAGCTTCCCGGTCAACCAGATCCTGCCCGGCTGGCAGGAGGCCCTGGTCCTGATGCCCGAGGGCTCGAAGTGGAAAATCGTGCTGCCGCCTGAACTCGCCTACGGCGCCAAAGGTGCCGGCGGCGCGATCGGCCCCAACCAGACCCTGGTGTTCGAGATCGAATTGCTGGATATCGGCAAAGTCGAGACTACAGGCGCCACCCCATAGCGTGCGCCTCAGGCAGCGGGTCACCCGACCCGCTGCGTTTCCCGATGGCCGCCAGCGGGACGGCCGACAAATGAACTATCGCCACGCCTTTCACGCCGGCAACTTCGCCGACGTATTCAAGCACCTGTGTCTGGTCGCCCTGCTGCGTGGCCTGTCCCGCAAGGACAGCCCCTGGGCCTACCTCGACACCCATGCCGGCGCCGGCATGTACGACCTGTCCAGCGTGCCGGCACAGAAAACCGGCGAATACCGCCAGGGCATCGGTCGGTTATGGCAAGCGCCGGGACCGTTTCCGGCCGCGCTCGCCGATTACCTGGCGGTACTGCGGTCACTGGTCGGCGGCAGGGATGCGCCGCACCATTACCCTGGCTCGCCGCTGATCGCTGCCGCCCTGGCAAGGCCGCAGGACCGGGTGATCGCCTGCGAACTCAACCCGATCGAATATGCCGCCCTGGCCGCGCATCCATCCACGGTGATGACCGTTCATAACAGCGACGGCTACCAGGGACTGAAAGCCTTCCTGCCACCGGTCGAGCGCCGTGGCCTGGCACTCATCGACCCGCCCTACGAGGACGCCACCGAATTCACGCGCCTGCCGCGGGAACTGCTGGCCGCCCACCGACGCTTCGCCACCGGCTGCTACGCCCTGTGGTACCCACTCAAGGACGAAGGCCCGCTGGCAGGTCTCAAACGCAGCCTGCAGGACAGTGGCCTGCGCCGCCTGCTGCTGGCGGAGCTGCGCCTGAGCACGCTGGTACAGGGTGGCATCCTGCACGGCTGTGGCGTGCTGGTAATCAACCCGCCGTGGGGCTTTGTCGAGCAATTACAGGAAACGCTGCCAGTTCTGACGAAGCTTCTGGCGCCCGGTAGCGGCAGCTCGCGCGTCGAATGGCTGGTACCCGAATAGCGGGTCGGCAGACCACTCAGCCGCCCCCACGATGGGCGACCAAATCCTCCACCACCGCCGGATCAGCCAGGGTACTGGTGTCACCCAGCGCGGCAATATCGTTCTCGGCGATCTTGCGCAGGATACGGCGCATGATTTTGCCGGAACGCGTCTTCGGCAGCCCGGGCGCCCACTGGATCACGTCGGGCGTGGCGATGGCACCGATTTCCTTGCGCACCATGGCCACCAGATCCTGACGCAAGGCATCGGTGGGCTCGCGGCCTTGCATCAGTGTGACGTAGGCGTAGATGCCCTGGCCTTTAAGGTCGTGCGGATAACCTACAACGGCGGCTTCCGCCACCGCCTCGTGCAGCACCAGCGCGCTTTCGATCTCCGCCGTGCCCAGGCGATGGCCGGACACATTGATGACATCGTCGACGCGACCGGTGATCCAGTAATAGCCATCCTCGTCACGGCGGCAACCGTCGCCGGTGAAGTAGTAACCGGGGTAGGCCTTCAAATACGTGTCGACGAAGCGCTGATGATCGCCATAGACGCTGCGCATCATGCCCGGCCATGAGCGTTTGAGCACCAGGTTGCCGCTGGCGGCGCCGGGCAGCTCCTCGCCGTTGGCGTCCATCAGCGCCGGCTCCACACCAAACAGCGGCGTGGTGGCCGAGCCGGGCTTGAGCGGCGTCACACCCGGCAACGGCGCAATCATGATGCCGCCAGTCTCGGTCTGCCACCAGGTATCCACGATCGGACACCGTCCATCACCAACCACACGGTGGTACCACTCCCACGCCTCCGGGTTGATGGGCTCGCCGACTGAACCGAGCAGGCGCAGTGATTTTCGACTGGTGCCCTGCACCGGCTCGTCTCCGGCGCGCATCAGGGCGCGAATGGCCGTGGGTGCGGTATAGAAGATATTGACCTGGTGCTTGTCGATGACCTCCCAGAAGCGGGCCGGCGACGGGTAAGTCGGCACGCCCTCGAACACCAGACTGGTGGCGCCGTTGGCCAGCGGGCCGTAGACGATGTAACTGTGGCCGGTGACCCAGCCGGGATCGGCGACGCAGAAATACACGTCGTCGTCCTTCAGGTCGAACACATATTTTGACGTGATGTAGGTACCCACCATGTAGCCGCCATGGACGTGGACCACGCCTTTCGGTTTGCCGGTGGTGCCGGAGGTGTAGAGGATGTAGAGTGGGTCTTCGGCATCCAGCCGTTCCGCCTCACAGACGGGTTTCTCGCCCTTGAGCCAGTCCGTCCAATCGATTTCTTTGGGTGACGAGAGGGGAATCGCCGGCGTCTGGCGGCGCACGACCACCACGCTTTCCACCGTGCCGCAATTGGCCAGGGCCTCATCGACGACGCTTTTCAGCTGAATGACCTTTCCGCGATCATATCCGACATCGGCGGTAATGACCGCCCGTGACTCCGCATCCTGAATGCGGCTGGCGAGGGCCGGCGCGCTGAAGCCGGAATACACGACACTGTGGATCAGTCCGATGCGCGCGCAAGCGAGCATGGCGATGATCTGTTCCGGAACCTTGGGCAGATAGATCGTCACCCGATCGCCTTTTTTCAATCCAAGCGCCTTGAGCGCGTTGGCGCA
>CAZZHF010000291.1:0-3926 GCA_964653545.1 uncultured Gammaproteobacteria bacterium
CGCTCGCCGTGCCCGACGCGACGCACGCGTACCGCCAGGCCGTCCAGCGCGGCGCTCGGGGTGTCGCCGAGCCGCACTGGGTCGAGGTCGCCGGCTGCAGCATCCACTACCGCCGCTGGGGCGAGTCCGGCCCGCCGCTGCTGCTGGTGCACGGCGGCGGCGCGCACAGTCACTGGTGGGACTTCATCGCGCCGTGGCTGGCGGCCGATCACCGCGTGGCGGCCATGGACCTGTCCGGCATGGGTGAGAGCGGCCGGCGTGAGCAATACCTGCTCGACGACTTCGCCGCCGAGGCCATCGCGGTGTGCCAGGACGCCGGCTTCGGGCCGGACGTGACGCTGGTCGGCCACAGCCTGGGCGGCGCGGTGTGCCTGCGCGCGGCGGCCAACTACCCGGAGCGGGTCGGCGGCCTGGTCATGGCCGACTCGCCGATCCGCCCACCGGGGTTTCAGTTTCCCGGCACGGCGCGCAATCCGCTGCGCCAGCCGCGGCGCGACTACCCGGACTTCGACAGCGCGCTGGCGCGCTTTCGGCTGATCCCGGAGCAGCCCTGCGAGAACGGCTACATCCTGGACTACATCGGCCGGCGCTCGATCATCGAAACACCGGACGGGTTCTTCACCTGGAAGTTCGACGACCGGGGACTCGCACACATCAAGGTCGGCGAGCAGGCGGAGGAGCTGCGCGCGGTGCGCTGCCGCATCGGCATCCTGTACGGCGAGCTGAGCAAGCTGTTCCCGCCCGAGGTGCGCGCCTACGTGCACCAGCTGGTGGACCGCCGCGGGCCGGTGGCCGCGATACCGCAGTCACATCACCATTTGTTTCTCGACCAGCCGCTCGCCTTCGTGGCGGCATTGCGCACGCTGCTGGCGGACTGGCACTCGCTGTAAGTTGGCGTGCTGAAAACAAAAAAAAGCCCGATCGCCGAAGCAACCGGGCTGAAAGAGTAACCCGCTCAGGGAGGGGAAGCGGGTGATACCTCGCAGAGGTCTCGTTTGCTAAGACCGACCGCGCGGTCAAAAAGTTTCATCGGCCGGTTCGATTTTTTTGGGCGGCCAGAGCGCGTCGTTGCCGGGCGGTTTTCGGGTCGACCCGCAGCGCCAGGTACACCTCCAGCCGGTCACCATCGCGCAGCGGCGTATCCGCCTGTACAGGCCGGCCAAACAGGCCAAGCGCCATGTTTTCGGGGTCGGTGCCGCAGGCGCGCAGCGCATCGCGCACCGTGGCGCCGGCCGGCAGATCCACCTGCCGCAGCGTGTAATCGACCCCATCCGGTATCGCCACCTCGATCCGCACCGGCTCAACCTGCGCCGTGGACCGCGTCCGCGCGGCGGCAGAAGGCGTCGACAAGGCCGTCGGCCACCACGCTCAGCACCGGGCCGAGCGCCATGCCGATCAGCCGCCCCGCCAGCGCGTAGGACAGGTGGAACCCAACGCGGGTTTGCACTCCTGCCGCCTCGCCGAGCTCGTCGAAGGTCCACACCGCGTGGAAGCGGCTGAACGGCCCGTCGATCTGGCGCAACTCCACGCGACGGTGTGGCTCCAGCAGGTTGCGCGTGGTGACGCGCTTGTGCAGGCCGGCGATCGCCATGTCGAGGCTCGCCAACATCGCGGTGTCGGTCCGCTCCATCACGCGGGCCGACGAACACCACGGCAGGAAGCGCGGGTAGGACTCGACGTCGTTGACCAGACCGAACATGTCCGGCGCGCTGTGCGCCACCACCACCGACTTGCGTATTTCCCGCGTCGCCGCCATCCGTCTGCCGTCCCGCACCGGTCGTTTGCCAGCCGGCATGATAACCAAGCCGCCCGCCGGGGCCGGTTCCCCTACAATGCCCGGCCCTGTTCGCCGGCCGCCCGACCATGTCCAGCCCCGCCAGCATCGTCGTCAACAAAAAGGCGCGCCACGACTACTTCATCGAGGACCGCTTCGAGGCCGGCATTGCGTTGCAGGGCTGGGAGGTCAAGAGCCTGCGCGCCGGGCGCGTGCAAGTCGTCGACAGCTACGTGATCATCAAGAACAACGAAGCGTTGCTGATCGGCGCCCTGATCACCCCGCTGCCGACTGTGTCCACCCACTTCGAACCGGAGCCGCGCCGCACCCGCAAGCTGCTGCTGCACCGCGAGGAACTGAACAAGCTGATCGGCGCGGTGGAGCGCAAGGGCTACACGCTGCTGGCGCTGGCGCTCTACTGGAAGCGCGGCCTGTGCAAGGTAGAGGTGGGCCTCGCCAAGGGCAAGCAGGCCCACGACAAGCGCGACAGCGAGCGCGATCGTGACTGGCAGCGCGAGCGCAGCCGGCTGTTGAAGAGCCGATAGCCAAGGATGCAAAGCTGGCGCGGAACTTCCAGCCCGGCTATCCTGTCTCACGTTTCGACTTGGGGGCGACCTGGCTTCGACGTGGGTTGCGAAACCCGAGGTGCATGCCGAGGTGCAGTGACCTCGTAAATCACGCTGCAACAAGATAGTTGCCAACGACGACAACTACGCACTCGCTGCTTAAAACCCAGTAGGGTGCCGTCTGACCGGATGTGCTTGTGCGACCGGGGTTCAGGCGTCGACACACACAAGCTCGCGGCACGGCAGGCCTGGGGCCAACCCGCTAAAACCTTTCAGGATCGCTGATCGCCGTCCCTGCCCGTCGGGTGGCGCTCGGTTAAAACAATAGACTGGGATAAGCATGTAGAGCCAACGGCAGAGGACTTGCGGACGCGGGTTCGATTCCCGCCGCCTCCACCATTTGAGCGTCCTAGGACGTCCAGTAAAGGCCAGAAAGCCAAGTAAATACAAGGCTTCTGGCCTTGGCAGCAGGAAATTTGGCCCATGATTCGCAGCGTACTCGCGTCGTCATCCCTGGGAGGCCGGTCGTGGCGCGCCTGCGGCCCTGTTAGCGACCCGCGTCGATCAGAATCTGCGCCAGTTCCTGGGGCATGTCGACCATCACGTGATGGCCACAGGGCACCGTGAGGGTCTGCCAGGTCGGGTCGTGCTGCAGTTGTTCGTAATATGGCGTGAAGGAGCTCGGCGCCCGCCCCGTCGCGTAAACGTACACCCGCTTTGCCACGGTGTGGCATGCCCCCGTGAGACGCAACTTCTGCTCCATACTCCCGAGTGGGTGATCGACGCACAGCCGATCAATCCACGCCCGGTCTTGGCTGTTTACCCCAAAGACCTCGGCAGGGACCGGGGGAACCCTGAACCCGCCACCGGTCTTTAAAGCCTGCTCCCTGAAGTTCGCCACCCAGTCTGGATAGAGAAGGTCCATCAGGCTTTGTCCGTCGGTTGGAACGAAGGCGTCGAGGTAGATGAGGGCGCGGACCCGCTCGGGCGCCCGGTCAGCCGCCCCGGTGATCACCATCCCGCCGTAGCTGTGCCCGCACAGGACGATGTCGGAAAGTTCCTCCCACTGCAGCACCCCGAGGACGTCCTGGATGTGGGTGTCCAGATTGATCCCTTCGTGGATAAGGTGCGCCCGTTCGCCCAATCCGGTTAAGGTCGGAGTGAACACTTGGTGTCCGGCTTGGCGCAGCCGCTCGGCAACGCGCGTCCAACACCAGCCACCGTGAAACGCGCCATGGACTAAAACAAACGTGGCCATACGCTTCCTATCGAGCTATTGGGCGGCGCCGGTGTGCAGCGAGGCGCTGTGTGTCGCCGGCCCGTAGACCAAATCTGCAGAAGCGCAGCCTAACTCACCGAGCCGGCCTTAAAAAGGGCCTGATATACCGCCGGCCTCGACCGTCGGTATCGCCGAGTGCCGTGCAACATAGCATTCCGCTTGCATGCAGGCGCAGTTGGCGTTAAGGAAATGCTGAACAAAGCGGTGGTTGTTTATGGGCTCTCCTTGATCCGAATATTGCGCAGGTAAACCTCCGACCCTTCGGATTGAAAGCCAATATGCCCCGGCGCGGTAAATTCGTGCTTTG
>CAZZHF010000292.1:0-3916 GCA_964653545.1 uncultured Gammaproteobacteria bacterium
AATCAAAGCATCGCTCACCGAGTTCCATTCGTCCTTCCTAAAGTTCGCTGGGTCACAAGTCACGTCGTCAGATCTGAAAAAATTTAGACCCGGGGTGTTTGACTCGTCTGCTCGTCCTTCTGGTCACTCATGCAACTGCACATTCTTGTTTCTCGGGCTTCAGCGCATGGGCTTCGCCTCAGAAATCCAAGGGTCGGGTGTGCGCGGCTCACCCTTCTCGGTTGACCTTCGAATCAAATGAACGCCGGCGCTCCTACCAATGACGCCTAACCCATCGCTCAAGCGGAGAGCCAACGGCACGATCAATGGGGTCAGAGTCTCTTGATCCCCCGGGGAAAACATGCAAGAAGGCCAGCATTTGCAATGCCACTTCCCCAGCCCGAAAACCACTCAGCGCGCACCGAACGGCCACCCAAGCCGATCCAAACGATCGGAATCGACTGCGTTGACTCAATCGCTCATGGCTAACTGGTTTTTTTACATTCTGCGCTGCGCTGACGACAGCCTGTATAGCGGCATCACTACCGATCTGGAGCGCCGCCTGCGGGAACACAATGCGGGTGCGGGCGCCCGCTACACCCGCGGCCGTCTGCCGGTCAGCCTGGCCTATAGTGAGCGCCTGCCGGATCGCGCCCAGGCGCTGCGCCGCGAGCACGCGGTAAAGCAGCTCGACCGGGCAGCAAAACTGCAACTGCTGGCGAAGGCCACGCCCCATTCCGGATAACAACGACATGAGCTTTGCCACTCTTGGCCTGATCGAACCCCTGCAACGCGCGCTGGCCGAGCTGGAGCATCACACGGCGACGCCGATTCAGCGCCAGGCGATTCCGGCAGTGCTGGCCGGGCGCGACCTGATCGCGGCCGCCCAGACCGGCTCTGGCAAAACCGCCAGTTTCGCGCTGCCGCTGCTGCAGAAGCTGAGCGCCGGCACGCCGGCGAGCGCGAACCGCGTGCGCGCCCTGGTGCTAACGCCCACTCGCGAGCTGGCCCAGCAGGTGGCGGACAACCTGAGGACTTACGGTCGCCATCTGTCGCTGCGCATCTTGGTTGCCTACGGCGGCACCAGCCTGAACCCGCAGATGATGGCGCTACGGCGCGGCGCCGATATTCTGGTCGCCACGCCGGGCCGGCTGCTGGATTTGTACGGGAAAAACGCGCTCAGATTCCACGAGCTGCAACTGCTGGTGCTCGACGAAGCCGACCGCATGCTGGACATGGGTTTCAGTCGCGAACTGCACGAAATCCTGGCCCTGCTGCCGCGCCGGCGCCAGACGCTGCTGTTCTCCGCCACCTTCTCCGACGCCATCCGCGAACTGGCCGCCGGGCTGCTGTACAAGCCCCAGCAGGTGGACGCCAGCCCGCGCAACACCACCGTCGGCACGGTCAAACAGTGGCTGATCCCCGTGGACAAGCAGCGCAAGCTGGAGCTGTTCTGCCACCTGCTGCGCAAACGCCACTGGCCGCAGGTGCTGGTGTTCGCCAAGACCCGCAAGCGGGTGGACGAGCTGGTGACCAGTCTGAAACACCAGAATATCGGCACCGATGCCATCCACGGCGACATCACCCAGGCCGGCCGCCTCGCGGCGCTGAGGCGCTTTCAGGCCGGCACGGTGCGGGTGCTGGTGGCGACTGACGTGGCCGCGCGGGGGCTCGACATCAGCGCCCTGCCGCTGGTGGTGAACCTCGACCTGCCCGTTGATGCGGAAGGCTATGTACACCGCGTCGGACGCACGGCGCGCGCCGGCGCGGCGGGCGAGGCGATCTCGCTGGTGTGCGCGGACGAGGCGGTCCAGCTGAACGCCATCGAAACCCTGATCGGCAAGCTGCTGCAGCGCCGGGAAATCCAGGGCTTCGAGCCCAGGCACGCGGTGCCCGTCACCGGCCCCAACAAGCGTCCGCCCAGCCTGAAAGCGACGAAAAACGCCGCGAATAAAACGGGCGCCAGGAAAAAACGCATCCGCGCCCCGAAGGGTGCTCCGGCCGGCAAGAAAAAACCCGGCGGCAAAAAGCCCGGTCCCAGGGGTCCATTGGGCCAGACGCTGGGCCAGAAGCAATCGATTCCGAAGCGGCGCACCGTGGAGTCAACCGGCTGAGGAAGCGCAGCATAAATCCGTCCTGGATTGCTCAGCGCCCGGTTCACGGAGGCTGGTGCCGGATTATGATTCAGGACGGCCGCAAGCCCTTTGCGCGCCAAGCACCTCAGCCGGGAGAAGGACCATGTTCGACCGTCGCCACGCTATGCGGATCAGTTGCATCGTTACGCTCCTGCTGGCCGCTGCAAATGCCGGGGCTGCGCTGCCTGCCGATGAGCAGGCTGCCGTGTTCAAGGCGGCGGGTTTCGAGCGCGGTGCCGACGGCCGCTACATCCGCTGCCAGGAGGAAACACCGACCGCCTCCTACACCCCGGGGGCCATTGAGGAAGTGGACGTCAACGGCGACGGCCAGGCCGAGGCTTTGGTCACCGAGGGCAGCATGTTCTGCTACGGCTCACCGCATACGTTCTTCGGCCTCGTCGCCAAGGGTGCTGGTGGCTGGAAGCTGTTGCTCGACGATGTGGGCATACCGGTGGTGTTGGAAACCCGGCACGGCGGCTGGGCGGACATCGAGGTCGGCGGCCCCGGGTTCGGCAAGTTCCCGGTCTGGCAGTGGGACGGCAGCGCCTACCAGCGCGTGACGCCAGCACGGTAATCGCGTCCACAGGGTGGGCCGACCAAGCGCCGGCTGCCCGGTGTGCACCAGGCTTCAGGCACACCGGCGGGCGACGAATACCGACCGCGGATTGTCGCCGGATACGCTGCGCCCCTACACTGGCTGCACAACAACCCGAGGAGATGCCCCGTGAAGATTGACTGCTTTACCCACGTCATGCCGCAGCCGTACATCGACCGCTTCAGCAAGGCGGTCACCGGCTTTTATCTGGGCGACCTGCCGGCCAAAATTCCGGAAATGGTGGACCTGACGCCACGCCTGGCGATGATGGACCGTCTTGGCATCGACCAGCAGGTGCTGACCATTGCCACACCACCGATCGAGGAAGTGGTGCAAGACCCCAAGCTGGCGGCCGAGCTTGCCACCGTCGCCAACGACGCCATCGCCGAGATGGCCGCCACGCGGCCGGATCGTTTTCTGGCCGTGGGCACCGTCGCCATGAACAACATGGACGCGGCGCTGCGCGAGGCCGAGCGGGCGGTGAAGCAGCTTGGCATGAAGGGCATCCTGATCTACAGCAACTGCCAGGGCCGGGCCATCGACGCCGCCGAGTTCATGCCGTTTTATGCCCTGATGGCCGAGCTTGACCTGCCGATCTGGCTGCACCCGGCGCGCACCCCCATGCGCCCGGACTACGTGGACGAAGACAAGTCGATGTACGCCATGTGGCAGATCTTCGGCTGGCCGTTCGAGACCAGCATGGCCATGACCCGGCTGATTTTTTCCGGGGTGCTGGACCGCCATCCGGACCTGAAGATCATCACCCACCACGCCGGGGCCATGATTCCGTACTTCGACAAGCGCATCGAGTACGTGTACCCGCTGTTCGAGACGCTCGGCCAGATGGGCGACGCTCTGGAACGCCTGCAAAAACCGCTGATCGAGTATTACCGGATGTTCTACAACGACACCGCGTTAATGGGCTCGATCGGCGGCATGCACGCGGCCTATGCGTTCTTTGGCGCCGACAAGCTGATATTCGGGACGGACACGCCGTTCGATACCCAGGGCGGCGCGCTGTTTACCAGCGAAACCGTGCTCAGCATTGACGCACTGGCCATTCCGCCGGCCGAGAAAGCTGCCATCTACGCCGGCAATTTGAAGCGCCTGCTGAAGCTCTGACGCTCACCGCGAACTGCCCGGCCCGCGGCGACGCGCCCCGGGCCGGGCAACCTAGACGAACCGCGCAGGCCCGGCGGGCGGGAAT
>CAZZHF010000293.1:0-3885 GCA_964653545.1 uncultured Gammaproteobacteria bacterium
AGCTTGCGCACATTGGCGCGCGCCCGCATGACGTCGTCGAGTCCGGGCGGCTGGAAGCAGATGTGGTTCAGGCCGCTGGCCGCGCCGCCGAAACCGCCGACACCGATGCCGTGGTGCCAGCCATTTTTCATATGCAGGAAGCACACGTCGCGCTCCACCCAGTCCGACTCGCGCATGCCAATCACATCGCGGTAAAACGCCATCGCCGCGCGGGTGTCGCCGGCGGCCAGCACCACGTGCTGGATGTCGAGCAACTGCACCGTGCGCGCCTGCGGCGGGTTCGGCATGGCGACCATGTCGCAATACAGTTCAAGCGGATTGCCGGACGGGTCATTGAATCTGAGGTAGCGGTCCACGCGGTCGGTATCCAGGCCATCGCCTGCCTGTGCCTTGATGCCGAGCACCTTCAGGTGGGCTTCGAAGGCGTCCAGTTCGGCGCGGTTTTCGACCTCCAGCGCAATGCGCCCGAGGCCGGGCTCGGGCGACTGTTCCAGCACCATCCAGTGGTGCTGCATGCCGCCGCGCAAATACACCTTGCCGCCCTGGCGGGCGCTGATCTCGAGCGGTACCGCCCGGGTCCAAAAGGCCAGTGACTCATCGAGATCCTTGACCTTGAGGTGCACATACCCCAGACGCTGGGGGCAAAGACGCGTATCGGACATGGCGAATTCCCTGCAGGTAGCGAACGAAGTCGAATCATGCACGCGGCACTCGTGGCACGGCAAGACACGCATCGCACTCAAACGACAGCGGGCGCTGCGGCGCCTACCCACAACACGCGGGTTGTTGCTAGGCTCCCGGTACAGCGCCGGGCCGCAAAACGGCGGGTGGATGACCAGGAGGAGACGCCGTGCATAACAAGTGTTTGCTTGCCTTGGTGCTGGGTACCCTGATCGCGCCGGCAAGCGCCCTGGACATCCAGGGCCAGGTGAGCGCAGCGGGCCAGCCGCTCGCGGGCGTACTGGTTACCGCCGAAGACCGGGAGAGCGGGGACAACGACAACCCGGCCTCGGTGTCCGCGTTCAGCGACTCCGCTGGCCGCTTTATGCTGTCGGGGCTCATCCACGCCCGCGCGGCGCAAGTGACGCTGCGCACGCACAGAATCGGATATCGCCAGGCGGCGCAGGAATGGGGCGCGGTACAAAGTGGTCAGCCGCTGACGGTGAATCTGCGTCTCGCCGCTGTCGACAACGTGGCCGACCAGGTGCCGGCATCGGCGTGGATGGCCAAATTCCCGCTGGACGAGCGCGGCGCACGCTTTGTTGCCGGCCAGTGCGCCGGCTGCCACCAGTTCCCGAGCCGACAGGTACAGCGTTTTGCTTCCAGCCTCGCCAGTCTGGGCGAAGTCGAGAGGCAGGAACGCTGGACCGAGACCACCCGGCAGGAGAACGAGCGCCTCAAGGAACGCGTCTGGCGCGGTGCGGTGCAGACCATGCGCGGGCTGGCGCTGCGCTTCTCGGCTGACTCGCCGGTGCGCTGGGGAATCGACGAAAAACACCCCGAATACGCCAAGCTGATGACCGCCGACTTCAGCCTGTTCAATCAGGAAGAAGAAACGGCCGGCGCGGCCGCCCTGGCGCGGTATCTGGGCAGCGATTTCAGCACCTTCAGCCTGGCAGACTATCCGGCCGCTGCCACGCCGCTGGCGGCCACTGCCAATACACGCATCACCGAGTACGCTTTGCATGCCGGTGGCTGGACGCGCGAGATCGCCTGGACCCCGGCCGGCGGCCAGTTGTGGCTGGTGGAGGACGACGCAGACCGCATCGCCAGGCTCGATCCCAAGACCGGCCGCTTGCGCTGGATCGACTTGCCGGGGTCATCGCAGCACCCGCAGGGACCGCACACCATCAACGCCGATCGCGAGGGCAATATCTGGCTCTCGCTGGAGGAGAGCTACGCGATCGCCAGGCTCGATCCGAAGACCGAGCAATGGCGTATCTACCCCGGCTTTGGCGAGTTCTCGATTGCGCATGACGCGTGTGTCGACAGCGATCGCTACGTCGCTTTCGACGGTAAGGGCCGCCTGTGGCTGACCTTGATCGGGCAGAACGAACTGGCGTCGCTGGACCCGGCCACCGGGGACATCCAGCGCTTTGCGATGCCCAGACAGGATGGCGAGGCGGCCTTTCATGCCGCGCTTTACGGCTGCGTGATGAGCGCCGATCGCAAACAGGTCTGGTTCACCCAGCTGAACGGCATCGTGGGTGGTTTCGACGTCGAAACCGGTAAATTGCAGACCTCGCTCACGTTCCCGCTCGGGACCATCCCGCACCGAATGGCCATTGACGATCGCGACGTGATCTACGTCGCGCTGTCCGGCGATGGCCAGGTGCTGGCCTATGACACCCGGGCCGGTAAGGAGCTCGCCCGTCACCCGCTGCCCGACCGCAACGCCTCGCCGTATGCCCTGACCTGGGATCCGCGCCGACACGTGGTGTGGGTGGCCGCTTCCAATACTGACGTCATCTACCGCCTGAACCCGGCCGACGGTGCCGTAAGCGTGCTGCCACTGCCCCGTCCGCGGGCTTTTTTGCGCATGATCGATCTGGATCGCACCAGCGGTGATCTGTGGACCACCTACGCCCACCTGCCGATCAACCGGGGACCCAATTACGCGGTTCGGATCGAGATGGGGGATTGAGCGCGGCCGACAAATCACGCGGCCGCAACCGCCGTCAGGGATAACAACAATGCTGCAACGCCTGGGCGCCGGCCTGTCGCGCCTGTCGGAACGTTATGTGCCGGATGCCTGGATCATCTGCCTGATCCTGACGCTGATCGTGTTCGGCCTGGCCTGGGCCGGCCCGGGGGCCGATCCGCTCGCCTCGGCCCGCGCCTGGGGAAGCGGGGTGTGGACGCTGCTGACGCTGGCCATGCAGTTCACGCTGGCGCTGGTGGCGGCGCATGCCTGCGCCACCGCCACGCCGGTATACCGGGCGCTCGACTGGCTGGCCCGGCTGCCCAATCCCGGCAGTCCACGTCAGGCAGTGCTGCTGGTCGGGTTGTTCTCGCTGCTCACCGGCTGGCTGAACTGGGCGCTGTCGCTGGTGGCTTGTGCGCTGTTCGTGCCGTTCGTGCTGCGCCGCAACCCGCTGGCCGATGTACGGGTCGTGCTGGCGGCGGGTTACCTGGGCCTCGGCACGGTCTGGCACGGCGGCCTGTCCGGCTCGGCGCCGCTGATTCTGGCCACGCCGGGCAATCCATTGCTGGGCACGGACGGCGCGCCGGGCGTGGTGTCGCGCCTGTATCCGATCACCGAAACCTTGCTGATCCCGTTCAACCTGGTGCTGATCTGTGTCGTCGGCGTGGTGGGGCTGGCGGTGGTCTGTCTGCTGCATCCGACGCACGGCGCGCGCACCGTGGACCCGGACACCCTGAACGACCTGCTGCCCGAACCGCCGAGCTTTGCGCCACCGGCAACGCCCGCACAGCGGCTGGATAATTTCCCCGGCTGGACCTGGTTGGCCGCCGCGCTGCTGGCCTATCCGCTGGGCTACGCCATCGTGACCCAGGGCTTTGGCGCCAGCTGGACCATCAACGCCTACAACGCCGTGTTCCTGGCTGCCGCGCTGTTGCTGCACGGCCGGCCAACGGCGTTTCTGGCCGCCTGCCGCAATGGCACGCAAGCGGCCTGGGGAATCATCCAGCAGTTTCCGTTCTATGGCGGCATCTACGGCGTGCTGCAACACACCGGTCTTGGGCGCTGGCTCGGCGAGCTGTTCGCCGGCCACGCCAGCACCGCCAGCTACCCGCTGCTGGTGTACCTGTACTCGGCCGCCATGAACCTGTTCGTGCCCTCGGCCGGCTCCAAATGGATCCTTGAAGCGCCGTTTCTGATCCCGGCCGGCGAGGCGCTCGGCGTGTCGCCGATCACCACCCTGC
>CAZZHF010000294.1:0-3866 GCA_964653545.1 uncultured Gammaproteobacteria bacterium
CTCGCACCGGGCGCTGGATGCCGAAAAATCCACGGCCTGGAACCCGGTGCAGACGCACATCGACCCGCAGCCGGTGGTGCCGGGCGAGGTCAACGAGTACTCGATTGGCTTCCCGTCCATCTCGTATGTGTTCCGGCCCGGCGAGCGCATGGAGCTGGAGATTTCCACCTGCGACCCGATCGACATCCCCTGGCATCACCGCATGAACGTGATGGGGCCCCTGCCCAGCATGACCCTGACCTACTACAAGCTGTATCGCGACAGGGACCACGCCTCGCATCTGCTGGTGCCGGTCATTCCGATGGGCGCGCCACACGGCTGAAGCAGTCTCGCGTCCCGGCCGCTGTGGCCGGGGCGCGGCCGAACGGGTTTACACCAAGGCATGGTGTGAAGGTCGAACCGACACCAGGAGCTGCCGGAATCCGGTTTGCCGTAAACGCAGCTTCCCGCTAAATTGTGTACGTTAGATATCCAGAGTACACACCATGCGCACCAATATCGTAATTGACGACCAACTGATGAAAGACACGCTGCGCGCCACTGGCCTGAAGACCAAACGCGCGGCAGTGGAGCTTGGCCTACGAACCCTGCTGCGGCTGCGCCAACAGGACGAAATCCGGCGCTTTCGAGGCAAGTTGCACTGGCAGGGCGACCTGGATGCAATGCGAGCGGACAGGCGATCCTAGTCGATTCAAGCGTCTGGATCGACTATTTTCGAGGAAACGCGACGCCACAGGCCGACCGGCTCGACACCTTGCTGGCGACGGAGCCACTGGCCATCGGTGACTTGATTCTGCTCGAAGTCCTTCAGGGCTTTAACGACGAGAAAGAGTTCAACCAGGCAAACAAGCTGCTAAGCCGCTTGACCCCCGTCGACCTTGGTGGGTATGACATTGCCATTCAAGCCGCCCGGAATTATCGGACACTCCGAATGCTGGGCGTGACCGTGCGCAAGACTATCGATACCGTAATTGCCACGCGGTGTATCGAGAGTGATTACACGCTGCTGCACAGCGATAGGGACTTCGAACCATTCGTAACGCACTTAAAGCTGCGCTGCGTGCTCTAGGGCGCCGCTGATTTATCCGGCGGCTCCCGTAGTACACCGACGCACCGCCAAAATCGATGGCTGCAAGCCATTGATTTTGTGAACCAGCGGAAAGTCACGCTTTGCCGCTGGCGGACGCTGAAAAGTCCAGGATGGATCTATTCAGCGCTTGCCGAGGAACGCGCACATGCCACGCGCATTCGTGGCGCCGTTGCCGGGAGCACAGGCGCGATAGGCGCGGGGCATTACTCCTGAGTGAACGGGTGGATTATCTGGACAGCAAAGTCCACAGCCCAATGCCGATAAAGCCAAATCCGGCTATCAGCTTCAAGCTTGAGACGGACACGAAACGCTCCAGTTGCGCGCCGATCAACACGCCGATCCCCGCCGCCAGTACCAGTGCGGCGGATGCGGCGAAAAAAATCAGCCACCGGTTCGCGCTCGCGTCGGAGGAAAACAGCATCGTCGCCAGCTGCGTCTTGTCGCCAATCTCGGCAAGGAAAATCGTCACAAAAATGGGGACAAAGGCTTGCCAGGTCACGATCTGGATCCTGGTTGGGTGGTGTAGGGCCAGTTCGGATGCGCCAACCATAGGGGCACGAGTGACCAATCAGCCGTGCGGCGCGCCCAAACGACGGGGGCGCTCATACCTTGGCCCCTGTCGCGCCAACCCGTCTTGCGCAACCACCCACCTGCCATCACGCCGCCCTCAATCGCCACTGCCGTACTTGCCCATCAGGATATGGTGCAGCGTGGCGGTGACCGGAACCTCGATTCCCAGCTGCCCCGCCCGCCGCAGGATGGCACCGGTGATGCCGTCCAGTTCCAAGGGCTTGCCACGCTCGGCGTCGGCCTGCATGGAAGGCTTGATCGGGTCGATGCCCTTGATCCATTGGAAAACGGCGTCCAGTTCGTGCGGGCTGAACTCCACGTCGTCAGCCGCCGCCGCCGCGCCGGCCTCGCGCATCAGGTTGCGCATTACCCAGGCCATGTCCGGGTCATTGGCCATGCGCTGGGTATCCAGAAAAGTCACCGCCGCCAACGGGTTGCAGCCGTTGTTAAGAACCAGCTTTCGCCAAAGTTCGCGGCGAATGTCGTCGCTGAGCAAAACAGTAATACCGGACAGACGCAGCAGCTGCGCCAGCGCCGTCACGTCCTGGTGGCAACCGGTCGGATAGTCGCCGAGCACCGCTTCGAGCACACCGCGCACTTCCACCTCGCCCGGGGCGGTGATGTGCGCGAAGAACTTGCGCATGAGACCACCCATAACCGGACGGTCGAAAATCTTGGCCAGGACCGGCTCGTTATCGACACCGTTTTGCATTGAGCCCAACCGGCAGTCGGCGCCGACGTAGGGCCGCAGGCGCCCGGCCAGGCGCTGCGTATGCTGGCTCTTGCAGGCGAAAAGCAGCCAGTCGCAGCCGGCCAGTTGTGCCAGTTCGGCGTCGCTCCCGGTGTCCAGCACCGGCAGGCGGTGCAGTTGTCGATCACCGTTCAGGTCAAGCAGCAAACCGTGCCCTGCCAGGCGAGTCGCGTGCTCGCCCCGCGCCAACAGCACCACGTCGGCCGCACCGGTAGCGGCCAGGCGCGCGCCCAGCAGGCAGCCGATCCCGCCAGCACCGGCAATGGCAATGCGCACGGCCTATTCTTCTATCAGCTTGCGCTTGGCCGGCACGCCAACCCATGCGTCTGCATCGGCGGGGGCATCCTTGCGCTGGGTGATCGCCGGCCATTGCAGCGACAGGCGCGCGTTCAGTTCGATGAATTCCTGCTGGTCGGGCGCAACTTCTTCCTCGTCGACGATCGCCTCGACCGGGCACTCGGCCACACACAGAGTGCAATCAATGCACTCGTCGGGGTCGATGACCAGCATGTTCGGACCTTCGCGAAAGCAGTCCACCGGACACACTTCCACGCAGTCGGTGTACTTGCATTTGATGCAGGCTTCGGTGACGACGAAGGCCATGACCGTTCTCCGGGGCAAAAAAGCGGGCAATTATACGGGTCGAGCCTGGCGTCATCGCCCTGGGGGATTGTGTCCGGACCCAACGCCGGTCAGGACTCAGCTTTTATCGGGATCGCCGGGCAGCAGGCCCCGTAACTCGTACAGCAGCTCCAGGGCGGCGCGCGGCGCGAGCTGATCCGGGTCGATCCGGGACAGGCGGTCCACCAGGGCCTGCCCGGGCTGCGGCTCGAACAGACCAAGCTGCCGCTGCGGCAGCATGGTCGGTGGCGGCGGCAGACCCTCGCCCAGGCTCGCCAGGCGCTCGCTGGCCAGGGCGATCACCACCTCCGGCACGCCGGCCAGGGCCGCCACCTGCAAGCCATAGCTGCGACTGGCGGGCCCCGGCTGTACCCGGTGCAAAAAAACGATGCCTCCGGCATGCTCGGCGGCATCCAGGTGCACGTTGTCCACCCCGTCCAGTTCCTGCGCCAGCGCCGTCAGCTCGAAATAATGCGTGGCAAACAGGGTAAAGGCGCGCACCCGCTGTGCCAGATGGGTCAGGCAGGCCCATGCCAGCGCCAGCCCATCGTAGGTACTGGTGCCCCGCCCGACTTCGTCCAGCAACACCAGGCTGCGATCGGTGGCGTTGTGCAGGATGTTCGCGGTCTCGGTCATCTCGACCATGAAGGTGGACCGCCCGCCGGCCACGTCGTCGGCGGCGCCGATGCGGGTGAAAATGCGGTCCACCGGCCCGATGCGCGCGGCGCTGGCGGGCACGTAACTGCCGGCGTACGCCATCAGCACAATCAGCGCCACCTGGCGCATGTAGGTCGATTTGCCGCCCATATTCGGACCGGTGATCAGCAGGATGCG
>CAZZHF010000295.1:0-3866 GCA_964653545.1 uncultured Gammaproteobacteria bacterium
CACTCTGCGGGCCAACCGCATGCCGCACAAATGGCAGGCTGCTGCCGCGCCGCCGCCGCTGGAGCATCCCGCGGCTTTTGCCACTGATTTTTCCGCCCTGCCGTTTGCCGAAGGCAGCCTGGATCTGGTGACCCTGCCGCACACGCTGGAACTGCACGAAGACCCGCATGCCGCGCTGCGCGAGGTCGGCCGCGTGCTGATGCCCGAAGGGCGCGTGGTGATCTGCTGCCTGAACCCCGCCAGCCTGTGGGGCCTGCGCCAGCGACGGGCGCACCTGTACCGGCGCCTGGGATTCGGCCGCCTGTTCCTGCCTGATGCGGGCGAATTCATCGGTTACTGGCGCCTGCGCGACTGGCTGCGCTTGCTGGGTTTTGAGGTGGAGTCGTCGCAGTTCGGCTGCTACCGGCCCGCGCTGTATGGCGAAAAATGGCTGGAGCGCTACCGCTGGATGGACCGTGCGGGCGAGCGCTGGTGGCCGATCTTCGGCGCCGCCTACACCGTCGTGGCCGTCAAGCGCGTGCGCGGCATGCGCCTGCTGGGCCCGGCATGGAAGAATGCGAAGTCCATGGCCACGGCGCCCGTGCCGCTGGCCAACAAGACAGGACAAGACTTTTGAACGCGATCCACATCTATACCGATGGTGCCTGCAAGGGCAACCCGGGCCCCGGCGGCTGGGGCGTGCTGCTCAAATCGGGCGACACCGAAAAGGAACTGTTTGGCGGCGAGGCCGCCACCACCAATAACCGCATGGAGATGCAGGCGGTGATCGAGGCGCTGAGTGCGCTCAAGCGTCCCTGCGCGGTCACGCTGCATGTGGACAGCCAGTACGTCCTCAAAGGCATCACCGAATGGCTGCCTGGCTGGAAGGCCAAGGGCTGGCGCACGGCGTCCAAGCAGCCCGTCAAGAATGTGGACCTGTGGCAGAAACTGGACGCGCTGGTGGCCGGCGGGGGCCACCAGATTGACTGGCGCTGGGTGCGTGGCCACAACGGCGACCCCGGCAACGAACGGGCCGACGAACTGGCCAACCGCGGTGTGGAGCTGGCCCTGGGCCGGCGTTAAGCGGACGAACGGCCGGGCCGGCAATGTAAAGGCACGGTAAATGCATGGCCCCGGCGACGTTTTGCATGGGGCGTGCGGGGTACTTGGGGCAACGCTCAGGGCGTGGCCCTGATACATTCCAAGACTGGTTGGCACGCCAACGGTGACGTCGTTCCCACAATCATTCCTGCAGTCCCTTCATGGCATCAAAAGCTCTTTACTCTGTGGTTGCTGTCGTCGGCATCGCTGCCGCATCCGGTGCGGCCTGGTGGTACCAGAACAAGCCTTCCAGGCCGGCCGACGGCGCCGCCGCGGCGGGTGCGCCGGCTCCGCGCGGTGCGGCCAGCGGTCCGGGCGGCGCGGCCGCACGGCCGCCCGGGGTGGAGGTCGCACGGGTTGAAACCATGCGCCTGACCGACGACGCCCAGTCGGTGGGCAGCCTGCGTTCCCGCCAGGGCGTGGTGGTGCGGCCCGAGGTCAGCGGCCGCATCACGCAGCTGAACTTCCGCGACGGTGACCGCGTGCGCAAGGGCCAGTTGCTGGTGCAGCTGGATGACCAGCTGCCGCTGGCACAGGTCCAGCAGGCCCAGGCCGAGCTGTCGATTGCCCAGGCCAACCACCGGCGCAATCAGGACCTGGTGGCGCAGAACTTCATCAGCCAGCGGTCGGTTGACGAGAGCGCGGCCAACCTGCAGGTGGCCCAGGCCAAGCTGGCACTGGCCCAGGCCACCGCGGCGCGCCTGCGCATCGTGGCGCCGTTTGACGGCATCACCGGCATCCGTACGGTCAACGTGGGCGATTACCTGAAAGACGGCGCCGACATCGTCAACATCGAGGACATCGCCGCGATCTTTGTGGACTTCCGACTGCCTGAGCGTTTCCAGACCAAGGTGCAGCGCGGCCAGCGCGCCATCGTGGACATCGACGCCTTGCCCGGGCGCAAATTCACCGCTGTGGTGCAGGCGATTGACCCGCTGGTGGACGCCAATGGCCGCTCGGTGGGGATTCGCGGTTGCATCGACAACAGGGCGCTGCAGTTGCGTCCCGGCATGTTTGCACGGGTGACGGCAGTGTTCGGTGAACGAGAGAACGCCCGCGTCATTCCGGAAGAAGCCATCGTGCCGCAAGGCGGCCGCCAGACCGTCATCAAGCTGGTGGACGGACCCGACGGCGACTCCAAGATCGCGCAACGCGTGGAGGTCAAGGTCGGCATCCGTCGCCCCGGCAGGGTAGAAATCACCGATGGCCTGCAGCCCGGTGACATCGTGGTGACCGCCGGCCAGCAACGGGTGCAGCGCGACGGCATGCCGGTGCGCGTGGTGGACATGTCGCGTCCGTCCGGGGGGCCGCGCGCCGGCGCCGGCGGTGGTGGCGCTCCCGCGGCACCCGCTTCCGGCCAGGCCGCCCCAGCCGGGCCGGGCGCTTCACAAGCCGCGGCGCCGGCGGGGCCCGGCCCGTCGGGCATCAAGCCAGGGGCCTCAGCCCTGGCGCCAGCAGCACCTCAGCGCCTGGACGGCCCCAACCCCTGTACTGCGACGGCTTCGGCCGAGGCCCCCGCCCGGGCCCGCGGCAAGTCCTGACCGTTGAGGAAGAGCCCTCATGCAACTGGCTGAAATCTCCATCCGTCGCCCGGTTTTTGCCACCGTGCTGTCGCTCCTGGTGCTGCTGGTGGGCGCGGTCAGTTTTGACCGGCTGACGGTGCGCGAGTACCCCAAGATCGATGAACCCGTGGTGACCGTGACCGTGCGCTATCCCGGCGCTTCGGCCGAGGTGATCGAGTCACAGATCTCCAAGCCGCTGGAGGACTCCATTGCCGGCATTGATGCGGTGGATGTCATCACCTCCATCAGCCGGGCAGAGCAGAGCCAGATTTCGGTGCGCTTCCGGCTGGAAAAGGACCCAGACGCCGCTGCCGCCGAGGTGCGCGACCGCACGGCGCGTGTGCGCAACCGGCTGCCCCAGGCCATTGAGGAGCCGGTCATCGCCAAGGTGGAGGCTGACGCCTTCCCGGTGATCTTCATGACTTTTTCCAGCGACACCATGTCGCGCCTGCAGATCAACGACCTGGTCAACCGCATTGCCAAGCCGCGCCTGCAGACTGTCACCGGCGTGGCCGATGTGCGCATTTTCGGTGAGCGCAAGTACGCCATGCGGGTGTGGCTGGACGCGGGCAAGCTGGCCGGCTACCGTTTGACCTCACAGGACGTGGAGGACGCGATCCGCCGCAGCAACATCGAACTGCCCGGCGGGCGGATCGAGTCGCAGCAGCGCGAATTCAGCGTGACCTCGCAGACCGACCTGATGCGTCCGGCTCAGTTTGCCGACATCACGATCAAGAACGTCAACGGCTTCCCGGTGAAGATCCGCGACGTGGCCAGGGTGGAAGAGGGCGCGGCGGACGAGCGCAGCGCCGTGCGCCTTAACGGACGCGACGCCATTTCCGCCGGCGTGATCCGCCAGGCCACGGCCAACCCGCTGGACCTGTCGCGCGGCGTGCGCGAGATGATCCCCAAGCTCAAGCAGGACCTGCCGGGCGACATCGTGATCGACATTGCCAACGACAACTCGGTGTTCATCGACCGGTCGATCAAGAACGTTTACCGCACCATCATCGAGGCCATCGTGCTGGTGGCGCTGGTGATTTTTGTGTTCCTGCGCACCTTCCGCGCGTCCATCATCCCCATCGTCACCATCCCGGTCAGCCTGGTGGGCACGTTTGCGCTGATGGCGCTGGCGGGTTTTTCGATCAACACGCTGACGCTGCTGGCCCTGGTGCTGGCCATCGGACTGGTGGTGGACGATGCGATCGTGATGCTGGAGAACAT
>CAZZHF010000296.1:0-3857 GCA_964653545.1 uncultured Gammaproteobacteria bacterium
TTCGAGGACAACTATGGCCGTAGCGAAGAGTGATCGTGTCTGCTGGCCGGTCGGCGGGGGTATCGTCAGCGCCCGCGCCCGGCGTTTTATCGGTCGGGATCAGGCGCATGGCCCTGGCCGTCGCGGTAAAAGCCTGATCCTGCGCATTGGGCCATCGCCCTGGGTGGATCAAGATTGCCGTTCCGGGTCGTCACGGTGGCCCGTCGCGAGGGAAACGCTGAAGTATTCAGCGCTTCCTGAAGGGATTCCTCGGACCTGACCGAACATAATAAGCTCTGCATTCTGGTTGCCGACCGTCCCCGACATACTCAAAGACGAGACATTTGATGCGCGAAAAAATCAAAATCGCATTGATCGGCGTAGGTAACTGCGCCAGTTCCCTGGTGCAGGGCATCGAGTACTACCGACTGAAGAACCCACAGGACGCCATCGGCCTGATGCATTGGGACATCGGCGGGTATGGCCCCGGCGACATCGACGTGGTGGCGGCGTTCGACATCGACCAGCGCAAGGTGGGCTGCGACGTGTCACGCGCCATTTTTGCGCCGCCCAACTGCACCGCCGTGTTTTGCCCCGAGGTGCCGGACACCGGCGCGCTCGTGCACATGGGCCGCGTGCTGGATGGTTATTCGGAACACATGGCCGACTATCCGGACGCGCGCACCTTTCTGCCGGCGCAGCTGCCGCAGCCGGACCAGGACGAAGTCGTGCGGATCTTGCGCGAGGCTGGCACGCAGATTGTCCTGAATTACCTGCCGGTGGGTTCGGAGGAGGCGACGCGCTTTTACGCCGAGTGCGCGCTGCGGGCCGGCTGCGGCTTCGTCAACAACATGCCGGTGTTCATCGCCAGCGACCCGGCCTGGGCCAAGCGCTTCGAGGCTGCCGGACTGCCGATCATCGGTGACGACATCAAGGCCCAGTTTGGCGCCACCATCACGCACCGCACGCTGACCGACCTGTGCCGCAAGCGCGGCGTCACCGTCGACCGCACCTACCAGCTGAACACCGGCGGCAATACCGACTTCCTGAACATGCTGAACCTGACCCGCCTGAAGTCCAAGAAGCGCTCCAAGACCGAAGCCGTGCAATCCGTGGCCTCCAGCCGCATCGACGATGACAACATCCACGTCGGCCCGTCGGATTATGTGCCGTGGCAAAACGACAACAAGGTGTGTTTTTTGCGCGTCGAGGGGCGCATGTTCGGCGATGTGCCCTTTAATCTTGAGCTGCGCCTGTCGGTGGAAGACTCGCCCAACTCCGCCGGAGTCGCCATCGACGCCGTGCGCTGCTGCAAGCTGGCGCTGGATCGCGGCGAGGGTGGCGTGCTGCATCCCCCCTCGGCGTTTTTCTGCAAGCATCCGCCGGTGCAGTACACCGACGACGATGCCTACCGCCTGACGGAGGCCTTCATCGACGGCACCTGGAAGGAAAAGCTGGCCGAGGTCGCCGCCAGCCGGGCTGCCGTCGGCGGCTGAACGTTGCCGCGCCCGGCGGCTGCCCGCGACGCCGGGCAGCTCGTGACCCGAGCCGGGCGTTGCCGGTCAGCTCAGGAAGGGTCGACGATGATCGCGTCGGCTTCGATTTCGACAATGATGTCCGGTTCGAACAGGCTGCTGACGCCAATCAGGCTGGATGCCGGTGGATGGGTGGCGAACACCTCGCAGTGCGCGCGAGCCACCGCCTCCCACTCGGTCATGTCGACCAGGAACACTCGGGTGCGAATCACGTCGGCCAGGCTGCCGCCCACCGCGGCGAGCGCCGTTTGCAGGTTCTCGATCGCCTGGCGCGCCTGAGCATAGGTGCCGCCGGGCACGATCTGGCCATTGGGGCCGCGCCCGGTGCTGCCGGACACGGCCACGTGTGGGCCGCGGCGCACTGCCTGACAGAAGCCAAACGCCTCCTCTCCATAACTACCGATCGCGTAACGACTCAATTGCATGGTGTGTTCCCCCACAGGAAGCGTTGCCCAGCCATTGAATAGCTCTCACCGGTCCAGCAGCACCCTATCGGGGTAACAGCGTGTCCCAAAGAGCAGGCGCTAGGGCCGATCGTAGCGCCGCTGGCACAGTCGGCCAAGATGGGTGAGCAGTTCATAGCCAATCGTGTTGGCGTCGGCGGCCAGCGCGTCCAGGCCATAGGCTGGCCCGAGCAGCTCGACACAGTCCCCCGGCAGCGGCGTGCCGACCGGCAGGCTCGTGACATCCAGCATCAGTAAATCCATCGACAGGCGGCCGATCAGGGGCACGCTCACGCCGTTGACCCTGGCCTGACTGCGGCTGCTGGCGGCGCGCGGATAGCCATCCGCGTAACCACAGGCAACCGTCGCGATGCGCCCTGGCGCCTGCATGCGGTAGCTGGCGCCGTAGCCGACGCTGGTGTCCTCGTGCAGCTCCCGCACTTGCAGTACCGGTGCGTGCAGACTGACCACGGTTTGCAGCGGGTTTGGCTGCCCGGGCCGCGGGTTAAGGCCATACAGGCCGGCACCGGGCCGTACCAGGTCGAACCGCCAGTCGGGTCCGAGCAGCACGCCGGACGAATTGGCAAGGCTCGCGCGGGGTTGCCCAAGCTGTCGCCAGGCGTCGGTAAACCGCTGCAATTGTTGCCGATTGAGCGGGTGATCCGGGTCCTCCGCACAGGCCAGATGGCTTAGCAGCAGCGCAATCGCCCCCGGTCGGCACCAGCGCGGGCGGGTCAGCAGCGTTGCCAGATCGGCGATGTCCAGACCCAGCCGCGTCATGCCGCTGTCAATCTGCAATGCCGCTGGCGTGTCGGGCGCAAAATCCGCCTCAAAGGCCGCCACCTGCGCCAGATCGTTCAGCACCGGCAGCAGGCGGGACTGCCGCAGGGCGGCCAGTTCCGGGGGCAGGTAGCCGTTGAGAACGTAGATGATCGCGTCTGGCAGCAGTGCGCGCAGGCCGGCGCCCTCGCCCACGCTGGCGACGAAAAACTCGCGGCAACCCGCCTGCCACAGTGCATGGGCCACCGGTTCAACACCGAGTCCGTACGCATCGGCCTTGACGCAGGCAGCACACGCCGCCGGCGCTGCGCGCTGCGCGAACCATCGGTAATTGGCAGCGATCGCCGCCAGGTCGATGCCAAGCTGCGCGGCGCGCAGTGGCGGGGCGGCCACAAGGCTAGAATTCATGGCGCAAGGCAGGCAGGGGCGGGATGCCATTGTGCCACTGCCGCCCGCTACCCCGAGTCATGGCCCCCTCTACATGAACGTGTCCACCGAACCTGAGTTCACGCTCGCCTGGGTTAGCGCCAGTGACGGAGCGCGCCTGCGCACCGGGCATTGGCGGCCGGCGGAGCCACCCCGCGGGCGCGTGCTGCTGCTGCAAGGCTTATCCGAGTTTTTGGAAAAATACGCCGAGGTGGCGGCCGGCCTGACCGGCCGAGGCTTCGAGGTGTACAGCTTCGATTGGCGTGGCCAGGGGCACTCGCCGCTGGATGGTGCCAAGGCGCCGGGCGTGTTCGCGCGCCACCTGAGCGATCTGCACGAGATGTTACAGGCGCTGCCTGCCGGGCCGCTGCCCCTGCTGCTGGGCCATTCGATGGGCGCGCACCTGGCGCTGCGCCACTTGCAGCGAAAGCCCCAGGCAGTCGCGCACGCGGTGCTGTGCTCGCCAATGCTCGGCCTGCGCACCGGGCGCTGGCCGCGGCATCTGGCGCGCCGGCTCGCCGCCGGCATGATTCGTCTGGGTCTTGGCGGGCGCTCGCTGCCCGGGCGGCGGCAGTACACGCCGGGGCACATACCGTTCGCCATGAACCCGTTCACGTCGGACCGCGCCAGCTACCGGCGCCTGCAGGACCTGGTACGGGCCGACCCGGACCTTGGATTTGGTGATGTCACCTGG
>CAZZHF010000297.1:0-3856 GCA_964653545.1 uncultured Gammaproteobacteria bacterium
TGTGTTCACGGTGTTCTTTGCATTGTTCCCGGCCGGGCTGGTGCTGTACTGGTTCGTCAACAATGTGCTGTCGATTACCCAGCAGTGGTTCATCAACCACCAGCTGGATCGCAAGGCCACGGCCTGAGCGCAGCCACGGACACCATTGCCGCTATCGCCACCCCCCCGGGACGTGGCGGGGTCGGCATGGTGCGTATCTCCGGGCCTGCGGCGGCCGCGATTTGTCAGGCTCTGACCGGCAGTTTGCCACCGCCGCGGCGGGCGCAGCTGGCGAGCTTCCACGATGCCGACGCCCAGGCCATCGACCGGGGCCTGTGCCTGCATTTCCCGGCGCCGCGCTCGTTCACCGGCGAGGACGTGGTGGAACTGCACGGCCATGGCGGGCCGGTGGTAATGGACATGCTGCTCGCCCGGGTTCTGGCGCTTGGCGCTCGTCAGGCTGGGCCGGGCGAGTTCAGCCAGCGCGCGTTCCTGAACGACAAGCTCGACCTGGCCCAGGCCGAAGCGGTTGCCGACCTCATTGACGCGGCCAGTGCGGCTGGCGCCCGCGCTGCGCTGCGCAGCCTTGACGGCGTCTTGTCGCGGGAAGTCGAAGCACTGTCGGAGCGCTTGATTCAGCTGCGGGTGCAGATCGAGGCTGGCCTCGATTTTCCGGATGAGGACCTCGACCTGCTGGCGGACGGCCGCCTGGTCGCCGCGGCCGCGGACCTGGCCGCGGACCTGGGAGCCCTGGTCGAGCGCGCCGGCGAGGGCCGCTTATTGCGCGATGGCGTAACCGTGGTACTCGCCGGGGCCCCCAATGTGGGCAAGTCGAGCCTGCTCAATGCGCTGGTGCAGCGCGAGGCCGCCATCGTTACCGCCATTGCCGGTACCACGCGCGATGTCCTGCGCGAGTATCTGGCCATCGACGGCCTGCCACTGCACCTGGTTGACACCGCCGGCCTGCGCGACAGTCAGGATCCGATCGAGCAGGAAGGCGTTCGCCGCGCGCGCCTGGAGATCGCCCGCGCCGACCACCTGTTGTTCGTCACGCAGGCCGGCGCGCCGGAACAGCCTCCCCCGGACTTGCTGGCCCAGGCGGCGGCGGTGACGCGGGTCATCAACAAGATCGACATAAGCCCTGACCTACCGCGCTCGGTGCCAGGGAGCGCCTGGACCGACATCTATCTGTCGGCCCGCACCGGCGCCGGACTGGATCTGCTTCGGTCGAGAATTTGCTCGGCGGCCGGCTTCGCGGGCGCGGAGGGACAGTTCAGCGCGCGGCGCCGGCACGTCGAGGCACTGCGCCAGGCAACCGAGGCCACCACGCGCAGTGCCACGCTGCTGGCAACTGGCGCCGGGCCGGAGCTGGCGGCCGAGGAGCTGCGCCTGGCGCAGCAGGCGCTTGGGGAAATCACCGGTACGGTCAGTAGCGACGACTTGCTGGGGCGTATCTTCAGCAGCTTCTGTCTGGGCAAGTAACCGGGCGCAGGAGCTGGCCCGGGTCGTTCTAAACCTCCGCAAGACAGTGTATGTTTCGATCAACGGCGGCTGAATCGACCGACGCAAAGCACAAGCAGGACAGCAACAGGAGCCAACCATGAACGATTCGCGTAGTCCACCGCAACCGGTAACCGATTTCGACGCGGTGATCGTCGGCGCCGGTTTCGCCGGCTTGTACATGCTGCACAAACTGCGCGAGGCCGGCTTTTCGGCGCGCGTATTCGAAGCCGGCACCGGCGTCGGTGGCACCTGGTACTGGAACCGCTACCCGGGCGCCCGCTGCGACATCGAGAGCGTGGAGTACTCGTATTCCTTCTCGCCCGAACTGGAGCAGGAATGGCAATGGAGCGAGCGCTACCCGCGCCAGCCGGAGATCCTGGCCTACCTGAACCACGTCGCCGACCGGTTCGACCTGCGGCGCGATATCCAGCTCGAAACCCGCGTCACGGCGGCGCATTTCGACGAGCGCGCCAGCCTGTGGCGCATCGAAACGGACCGCGGCCAGCACCTTACGGCCCGTTACTGCGTGATGGCCACCGGCTGCCTGTCGCTGCCCAAGCAACCGGATTTTCCGGGCGTGGAGCGCTTTGCGGGCGACCGGTACCTGACCGCCGCCTGGCCCCGGGAGCCGGTGGACCTGACCGGCAAGCGCGTGGGCGTGATCGGCACCGGCTCGACCGCCATCCAGGTGATTCCGCAGGTCGCCAGGCAGGCCACCCACCTGACCGTGTTCCAACGGACAGCGAATTTCAGCGTGCCGGCGCGCAATGGGCCTTTGCCGCAATCCGATCAGCAGAGCATCAAGGCGCAGTACCCAAGCCGCCGTCAGCTGAGCCGGGAGTCGCTGTTCGGGGTACCGGTCGCCATGCCGGCCGCGCCGCGGCGCACGCGCGACATTCCGCCGGCCGAGCTGCGCCAGACGCTGGAGACGCTGTGGGCGCAAGGCGGCGCCATGAGTCTGCTGGCCGCCGCCCCGGATGTGATTGCCGATCCCGAGGCCAACGCCATCGTGGCCGAGTTCGTGCGCCAGAAAATCCGCGCCACGGTCAAAGACCCCAAGGTCGCGGACCTGCTGTGCCCGAACACGCATCCGCTGGGCACCAAGCGCCTGTGCCTGGACACCGAGTATTACGAGACCTACAACCGCGACAACGTGACCCTGGTGGATCTGCGCGCCACGCCGATCGAGCAGATCACCGAGCACGGCCTGCGCACCAGCACCACGGAATACCCGCTCGACGTGCTGATCTTCGCCACCGGGTTCGACGCCATGACCGGCGCGCTGAACAGCATCGACATTCGCGGCCCGGACGGGCGGGCCCTGAAGCAGGCCTGGGCAGACGGGCCGCAGACGTATCTTGGCCTGGCCAGCGCCGGCTTCCCGAATTTGTTTCTGATCACCGGCCCGCAGAGCCCGTCGGTGTTCTCGAACATGGTGGTGTCGATCGAGCAGCATGTGGAGTGGATTGCCGACTGCATGGCGTATTTGCGCGAGCATGACGTTGCCTGCATCGAAGCCAGCCCGCAGGCGCAGGCCGGCTGGGTGGCGCACGTGGCCGAGGTCGCCAACGGCACGCTGATGCCGCAGGCCGATTCCTGGTACGTGGGCGCCAACGTGCCCGGCAAGCCGCGCGTGTTCACGCCGTACCTGGGCGGCGTCGGCCCGTACCGCCAGCGCTGCGAGCAGGTGGCGGCCCACGGTTACGAAGGCTTCGAGCTCAGCCGCCGACCGGTCGCTGCCTGATCGCCGGCCATACCCGATACATGTCCGGCACACGGATGTGCCGCCGTTTGCAACGCCATTGAGGCGTTGCAAACGAAGGAAACCGAGAATCACACTTTTCGGTTTCCGTGGTCTGGATAAGTCCATCCTGGACTTATCCAGACCTTTTCAATGAGGTAGTCATGGATCTACAACTCACCGGCAAGCTGGCGCTCATTACCGGCAGCACCGCCGGCATCGGCTATGCCATCGCCGCCAGCCTGGCGCGCGAGGGCGCGCGGGTCATCATCACCGGCCGCACGCAGGCCGGCGTGGACGAGGCGCTGGGCAGCCTGCTGGCCGACACGGGTGTTCTGGGGCTGGGCTTTGCCGGCGATCTGGGCGACCCGGCCGTCTGCGCGGCATTGGCGGCGGCCTACCCGGACGTGGACATCCTGGTCAACAACCTGGGCATCTTCGAGACCCAGCCGTTCGAGGACATTGCGGACGCTGACTGGCTGCGCTTTTTCGAAGTCAACGTGATGGCCGGCGTGCGCCTGGCGAGAGCCTATCTGCCGGCCATGCGCAGGCGCGACTGGGGACGGATCGTGTTCATTTCCAGCGAAAGCGCCATCAACATCCCGGCCGAGATGGTGCACTACGGCATGACCA
>CAZZHF010000298.1:0-3843 GCA_964653545.1 uncultured Gammaproteobacteria bacterium
CAATGTCAGGTCGCTGCAACAGCTGACATTCGCCGCCCAAACTCAAGCGGCCGCATTCAGTCTTGAGCAGCCGCCCAGGAATCAGCGCGACCGTTCCCGGTCGCCGTGCCGTTGCGGGCCAGCCTGGATGGTCTTGGCTCGCGCCCGCGGAGCACGCGCGTCATAGACCGGGACCTTGAATCTCTCGCCTCTCGCGACTCTCTTGGCACCCTCAGCCGCCATCATGGCGCGCACCTGGCCACGAAGCTCGGGGGACACCTTGCCGTCGACGAGTGCCTTCTCAATCGCTGCGGCAAGCTGGCGCTGTCCACCAAGCTCAGCTGCCTTCCTGTCGCCGCTGGCGCGTTCGGCGTAGACCGATTGAACTCGCCCGACGGCTTCACCTGGACCAACTTGCAGCCGCACCCGTTCCTTTGCAGCCGCTTCCCGGTCCCCGGGTGTCACCGTGTGGCCAACAGCCTTCAGCCCCTGTGCAGTAGCGGCAATCCATCCTTGCCGTACAAACTCCGGTGACCCGACCAGCCTCACCGTTTCCCATCCACGCTCAGCAGCTCGATCCACCATGGCCTTGATCGCGGCTGGGCTCTCGCTGCCAGTGCTGATACTTAGGAGCTTGTCGGTGAAGGCAACCTTTCCCGCCTGGTCTCTGAAGTGATACTCCTTCTCGATCAAGCCGATCCGTTTGACGTTGAAGCGGTCTTCAAGCGGAGGAATGACGCGGCGCTTCTCGGCGGTATCCCCTTCAGATCGCATTGAGTTGATGTCCGCGGCAACTGGTTCGGCTGACCGCGGGGCCGTGCCGCTCTGCTTCGCATCCGGCATCGCGCCTGATTCGCGCACCTGCTCGGGTAGCTCGCCAGACACCGCCCGCGCTGAAAAGCTTGTCGCCTGACCCACTCCGGGCATTGCCCATTCGGCTGTCTCCCGATCAAACGTGGCTCGGTAAGCATCGCTCTTCATGCTGTCTGCAGCCAACGCCTTGGCTTCGCTCGCACGCGGATGCGGCGGAAACCCTTCGATCAGCAACAGGTCCCTGCTGTCCTTGACGGCCAAGCGATCAAGCGCCGGGCCCTGCAAGTCTTTGATGGTCAGGCCTGCGCTCGCCATCGTTGCGTACCGCCCAGCAATGCTGTCGGCTGCATCGTCGCGTCGGCTGGCGTACTCCACGGCCTTTCGATCCTCCTTTGCAGCTGACCGCTGCTGCTCTTCGGCATAGGCCCGTTCAGCCAGTCCGGCGTACTGCGGCGAGACCTCCTTGAGCGCGGTCCGGTACGCCGGGTGCTGTTCAGCGGTGTCGCCCATCACGGCAGCAGCACGGCCCAGCAGCGCCTTGTCTGCAAAACCGTCCAGCGCCGACACGTCGCTGGTCGCCGCCTCACGTGCCGCGACCGCACCGAGCGTGCCGGGCACCAAGGCCTGAAGGCCTTCATGGCGGCTGTCAATGCTGGTCAGCGCCTGTGCGTCGGCCAGAGCCGACTCCGGGGTCGGTCGGGACCCACTCGGCGGCCTGGTTCCGCTATCGCGCTTCTGCTCTGCCGTCGCCAGCGCCACGTCCGCCACGAGCGGATCAATCGCCGCCTGGCCCTCGGCTGCAGCACGTTGAGTTTCAGCGACCCGTCCTGCCGGCACGCTGGCCTGTGGTCGTACGCGGCCTTCGATGGCTCGGCGACCATCGAGGTCAAGTGAGTCGGCTTCGCCGGCCTGGCCGCTGTTCTGGCCCGCGTTGTTTCCGTCGGAGGCCGCGCCCATCACAGGCTCGCTGCGGTGGTGCCCTTGCCGCTGGCCACGCTGCTGCGCAGGCTCACGAGCATCGGTGCAGCTGTGTAGAACTCGATCTCGACGCGGCGGCTTTGCGAGCGATCAGCGGGGCGAAGGCCGGCGAGGGGATCGCCGGCCCCCTGCCAGGTCAGGCGGACCTTGTCCTTGGGCACGCCGGCTTGATGCAAGAACTCAGCCGCAGCTTCGGCACGCCGGCGAGCCAGCGCGGTTTCCTGCAGAGAGTCGCCGGTCGCATCGGTGCGCCCGCGGATCATGATCACGGCTGCGTCCTTGGCGCGCCGCACCAGTGCTGCGGCGTCCACCTGTTCGACGCTCCAGGCAGCAGAGCCCATGCCGAAGGGCACGACCGCCACCAGATTGCCGGTGGCATCCGAGGCGCCCGAGTCGGTGGCACTTGTCGAAGCACCACCAGGCGCCGGCAGCGCCTTGGTCAGCGTCGTCGCTACGACGCCAGCGCGTGCCATCTCCGACACGAGGATGGTGGCCCGACTCAGGTCGCCCTGGCAGGCCTTCAGGTCGACTGCCGCTCGGGCGTTGACCGGCCGCTTGGTGGACTCATCCACCGAAGGCGGCTTCGGGGGCGTCGAGCACGAGGTGAGCAGCAGCGCGCCGATGCCGACGCAGCAGGCGGTGTGCGCCGTCGTCACTGCCTTGTAGATCGTCCTTGAAATGGGCATAGCTGTTACGCGGCGCGAGCCGGCTCCAGGTTGGATTGCAGGTTGGGCGTCTGTTCGACGGGGACGATCGTCTGCGCCGAGGCCACTTCGAGCGCCTCGAAGAATCCGGTGACGAAGGACTGCACCTGTTCTGGCGAGGCGTCGGCGTCCAGCTGGGGCAGGCCGTGGAAGTCGACTGCGATCTGGTCAAGGCCGAACTCTTCGTCGTCGCCGGCCAGGCGCACGCGGTGCTCGACTCGCGCCCGATGTGTGGCGAGATCGAGCTCGCGCAGGTCAGGCGGCGGCATGAGCCTCGCCATGAAAACAGGGTCGGTGTAGTAGCGGATCTTGTCGGCCAGGATCGGCTTGCAGTTCTCCAGGATCAGCACTTCGCGGTCCACGCCCAGTTCCTTGAACTCCTGGGGTAGCAAGAGGGCGCGGCGCTGCGAGCTCTCGTTCGTCGACTGCGAGCTGCCACCGCCCTTCGCACCCGAGCTGCTGGATCGGCCGCGGCTCTTCTCCTGCTGGGTGAACGTGCCCAGCATCTCGCTGTACTCGTTGGCGTCCCGCTGCTCGCGCGGCGCATACAGCACCTGCAGCGCATGGTTGGTTGCGAAGGTGCGGGCGTCGTGCTGACCGTAGACCGATTCGAGCTGGCTGACCGCTTGAATCACCGTCACCAGGCGCAGGTTGTAGCCGGCAAGGTAGCCCACCGCGGCGTTCAAGATGTTGATGCGGCCGAGCGCCGTGAACTCGTCAAGCAAGACCAGGCACTGGTGCTTGAGCGCCGGGTTGTGCTCAGGCAGTTCGGCCGTGTTCAGGTTGATGAGCTGCGCGAAGAACAGGTTCAACAGCACGCGCGCATCGGCGAGCCGGTTCGGAGGGATGCAGACGTAGACCGTCATGCGCTGCCGGCGCACGTCGGCCACCGAAAAGTCATCGCCGCTCGTGGCCGCGTCCACCAGCGGATCGCTGAAGACCGTCAGCGGCGCATTCAGCGTGGCCAGGATGCTCGACAGCGTGTTGTCGCTGGTGGAGAGGAAGCGCATCAGGGCATCGACGCAGGCGTCCGACAGCGGCCCTCTCGGGTGCGAGCAGCCCTCCATGCGCTGCTGCATCAGGCCCTGCAGATGCTGCTTGATCGGTTGCCCCTGGCCACTCGATTGCCGCAGGATTTCGCCGATCGTTCGCGGCAGCTCGGGCGTCTCGACCAGGTATAGGGCGAGGCCGAGGAACAGGTTGCGCGCGGTGTCGTTGAAGAAGCCCTCGGTGCCGCTGCCTTTCACGTCCGTGGGGTACAGAACCTGTGCGATGGCCAGCGTGTCGCCGACAACGTGGCGATCGGCCAGGCGGATCGCACTGAGCGGGTTCCAGCGGTGCGAGCGGCCGTCTTCGGCAAACGGTGCCC
>CAZZHF010000299.1:0-3811 GCA_964653545.1 uncultured Gammaproteobacteria bacterium
GGGCGAGCAGGCCGAGCGTTGTGCGGTGTGGGTGGCCATTGATGATCTGGTTGGCAAGGGCAAGCAGCCGGCCCAGTACGAGTCCGTTCTGCTCGGAATTACCAAGGCCTCGCTGGCTACCGAGTCGTTCATCTCGGCGGCGTCCTTCCAGGAGACCACGCGTGTGTTGACCGAAGCTGCGGTCAGTGGCAAGCGTGACGAGCTGCGCGGCTTGAAGGAGAACGTGATTGTGGGTCGCCTGATTCCGGCCGGGACCGGCTTTGCCTATCACCAGGAACGCCGCCGCCGGGGTCACACCGACCTTGAGCAGTTCGCTGAGCTTTGGAACGAGCCGGCCACACAGGCCGACGCCGGTACTGCGGAAGGTGCCGCCGAAGACCAAACCACGACTCGGCAGGCGGCATCGCCCTGAACCTTGCCCGCGCAGCTTTTGCATGTCGGCTTCGCGGGCTGTGACTGGCGAATTTTTACCCGCTGCAGCGGATCAGGCGGACAGGCCGCTGTAGGCTGGGTTTGGTGGTTTCGGTATGCGGTGCAATGCAGCCGGGTACTGACTTACAGCGGCATTTGGGTTGACAGTCTAAGGGCCGATCCCTAGAATCCCGCTCCCCTGACAGGTCGGGGCCTTTGCCCCGGCCTGTCTATTTATTTGTGATCAGGAAATTCCATGGCGACGATCAATCAGCTCGTCCGCAAGCCGCGGGTACAACCGCGCAAGAAGTCCGCGGTGCCCGCCCTTGAGGCCTGTCCGCAGAAGCGTGGCGTGTGTACGCGTGTCTACACCACCACGCCCAAGAAGCCGAATTCGGCGCTGCGCAAGGTCGCACGCGTGCGACTGACCAACGGTTTTGAGGTCACCACCTACATTGGTGGCGAGGGGCACAACCTGCAGGAGCATTCGGTGGTCCTGATACGCGGCGGCCGCGTCAAGGATCTGCCCGGTGTGCGGTATCACACGGTGCGCGGCACGCTGGATACCACTGGCGTCAAAGACCGTCGCCAGGGGCGTTCCAAGTACGGCGCCAAGCGTCCCAAGTCCTAATTGATTCGAGGGGCTCCCGCCGCTGGTGGCGCGGGGCATCTTCCCTACCGTTATATAGAGACCTGCCCGCATGTCGAGAAGAAGAGTTGCAGCCAAGCGCGACATCCTTCCGGACCCCAAGTTCGGTGACAAGGTGCTGGCCAAGTTGATCAACGTGATCATGCATGACGGCAAGAAGTCGGTCGCTGAGTCCATCGTCTATGGAGCCCTCGAACGGCTGGGCGACAAGGCCGGTGGCGATCCGGTGGGCAAGATGCGTCAGGCACTGGTCAATATCGGCCCCTTGGTGGAAGTGAAGTCCCGTCGCGTCGGTGGCGCCAATTACCAGGTGCCAACGGAAGTGCGTCCGGCGCGTCAGCAGGCCCTGGCCATGCGTTGGCTGATGGACGCGGCCCGCAAGCGCGGCGAGAAATCGATGGCTCTGCGGCTGGCAGGCGAGATCGGCGATGCCGCCGAGAACCGTGGTGCCGCAGTCAAGAAGCGTGAAGATACCCACCGTATGGCGGAAGCCAACAAGGCCTTTTCCCACTATCGCTGGTGACCGTGGCTGAGTCCCGGTCAATGGCCTGAATCCGACAGAGTAGACAGTCGTGCGCGCAACCCCGATCGAGCGATACCGCAATATCGGCATCATGGCCCACATTGATGCCGGCAAGACGACAACCACAGAGCGCATCCTGTTCTACACCGGTGTGTCCCACAAAATGGGCGAGGTGCATGACGGCGCGGCTGTGATGGACTGGATGGAACAGGAGCAGGAGCGCGGCATCACCATAACGTCCGCGGCCACCACCTGCTTCTGGCAGGGTATGGACAAGCAGTTCGAACAGCACCGTGTCAACATTATCGACACCCCGGGGCATGTTGATTTCACGATCGAAGTGGAACGTTCGCTGCGCGTGTTGGATGGTGCGGTCGCGGTGTTCTGTTCGGTGGGTGGCGTTGAGCCCCAGTCCGAGACGGTCTGGCGGCAGGCGAATAAGTACGGCGTGCCGCGCCTGGCCTTCGTCAACAAGATGGACCGCTCGGGCGCGGACTTCCTGCGCGTGGTGAAGCAGGTACGCGAGCGGCTGGGCGCGAACCCGGTGCCGATCCAGTTACCGATAGGTGCTGAAGAGAATTTCCAGGGCGTGGTCGACCTGATCGGCATGCGCGCCATCATCTGGGACGAAAGTACCCAGGGCATGACGTATGACGCGCAAGACGTGCCAGCCAGCATGGCCGAGGCCTGTCACGAGTGGCGCGAGAAGATGATCGAAGCCGCGGCCGAAGGCGACGAGGAGCTGATGGAGCGCTACCTCGAAACCGGCGAGTTGTCGGTGGAGGAGATCAAACGTGGCCTGCGAGCCCGCTTGCTGCGCAGCGAGATCGTTCCCATGCTGTGCGGCTCGGCCTTCAAGAATAAAGGCGTGCAGGCGATGCTGGACGCGGTGATCGAGCTGATGCCCTCGCCGATCGACCGGCCTCCCGTGAAAGGTCTCGACGATCGGGATGGCGAAGATACCCGTGGTGCCACCGACGATGAGCCGTTCTCGGCGCTGGCGTTCAAGATCGCGACCGATCCGTTTGTGGGCACGCTGACTTTTTTCCGTGTTTATTCGGGTGTGCTCAACTCCGGCGACGGCGTGTTCAACCCGGTCAAGAGCAAGCGCGAACGCGTCGGGCGTTTGTTGCAGATGCATGCCAACAGCCGCGAGGAGATTCGGGAAGTACGCGCCGGTGATATCGCCGCCGCGGTGGGCCTGAAGGACGTCACCACCGGCGATACCCTGTGCAGCGAGAAGAAGGTCATCACGCTTGAGCGGATGGAGTTCCCCGAGCCGGTCATTTCCGTCGCGGTGGAGCCCAAGACCAAGAGCGACCAGGAGAAGATGGGCATAGCGCTGCAGAAGCTGGCCCAGGAAGACCCCTCATTTCGCGTCCATACCGACGAGGAGTCCGGGCAAACCATCATCTCGGGTATGGGCGAGTTGCATCTTGAGATCATCGTCGACCGCATGCGGCGCGAATTCAAGGTCGAAGCCAACGTCGGCGCGCCACAGGTCGCCTACCGCGAAACCATTCGCAAGTCGGTGGAACAGGAAGGTCGCTTCATTCGCCAGACCGGCGGTCGTGGTCAGTTCGGCCATGTCTGGCTGCGCATAGAACCGCGTGAGGCAGGCGAGGGCTATGAGTTTGTAAATGGCATTGTCGGTGGCGTGGTGCCGCGCGAATACATCCCGGCAGTGGACAAGGGCGTGCAGGAAACGCTCGGAAACGGCATAGTAGCCGGCTACCCCGTGGTCGACGTTAAGGTGACGCTGTTCGACGGCTCCTATCACGACGTCGATTCGAACGAAATGGCGTTCAAGATTGCCGGTTCCATGGCCTTCAAGGAAGGCGCCCGCAAGGCCAACCCGGTGTTGCTAGAGCCGATCATGAAGGTTGAAGTGGTCACTCCGGAAGACTACATGGGTGACGTGGTTGGCGACCTGAATCGGCGTCGTGGCGTGATTCTGGGCATGGATGACTCGCCGGCCGGCAAGGTCATTCGGGCCGAAGTGCCATTGGCGGAGATGTTTGGCTACGCGACCGACATGCGCTCGGCGACCCAGGGCCGAGCCACGTACTCGATGGAGTTCGGAAAGTATATGGAAGCGCCGAACAGCGTTGCCCAGAAAGTCATCAACCAATAAGCGTCCGTCGGACCAGTCAGTAAAACGAAGGGTGATTTAGTCATGTCGAAGGCCAAATTTGAGCGTACCAAGCCGCACGTGAACGTGGGGACGA
>CAZZHF010000300.1:0-2846 GCA_964653545.1 uncultured Gammaproteobacteria bacterium
GCCCAGCTTGTACCGGCCATTGTTCAGAATGTTGAACGCGATCACGTGGCCGCGACCGATGTTTCCAAGCACGTGCTCGCGTGGGATGCGCGCGTCCTGCAGGATCACCTGGCGCGTGGACGAGCCGTCCATGCCCAGTTTGTGCTCCTCGGCGCCCAGGCTCACGCCCGGCGCGTCAAACGGCACGATGAAACAGGTGAATCCGCTCGCCCCGTCCACCTCGTCCTGCACCTTGGCGAACACGAAGCCGACGTCGGCGATGCCGGCATTGGTGATGAACTGCTTGGTGCCGGTCAGGCGCCACTGGTCGCCGTCCAGCACCGCCGTGGTGCGCGCGGCCAGCGCATCGGAACCCGAGCCCGGCTCGGTCAGGCAGTAACACCCCCGCAGCTCGCCGCTGGCGAAGCCCGGCAGCCAGGCGGCCTTCTGCGCATCGGTACCGAACAAGGCCACCGGCAGCGAGCCGATGCCGTTTTGCACCATCAGCGTCAGCATGAAGGATTGCTCGCGCGCCGTGCTCTCCAGCACCCGCATCGATACCGGCAGCGGCAGATCCAGGCCACCGTGTTCTTCCGGCAGGTCGAGCATGGTCAGGCCAAGCTCGGACGCCTGGCGCATCAGCCCTTCCAGCACGCCAGGCACTTTGGCCTCGATGTCGGCCAGCCTGGGCCACACCTGTTCATCGCAAAAACGCCGGGCGGTGTCGAACAGGGCCTGCTCTTCGGCGCTGAAATCCTCGGGTGTGAAAACGGCTCCGGGCGGTTGCACCGGGTCAAGAAAAGCGCCGCCGTGTGTATCGCTCATGGTGGGAAGTTTCGGATGGAGCGGCGGGGAAATCCGCCGGGGTTGATGCGGCTTACTTCGGCGCCAGCCGGATGGCGCCGTCCAATCGTATGGTCTCGCCGTTCAGCAGCACGTTCTCGACGATGGTCTGCACCAGCGCCGCATACTCGGCCGGATCCCCCAGACGCGGCGGAAACGGCACACTGGAAGCCAGGCTCTGCTGCACGGATCCGGGTAGCGATTCTAGCATCGGGGTCAGGAACAGCCCCGGCGCGATGCTCATCACGCGAATGCCGTGGCGGGCGAACTCGCGCGCCAGGGGCAGCGTCATGCCGACCACCCCGCCCTTGGAGGCCGAGTACGCCGCCTGACCGATCTGGCCGTCGAAGGCCGCCACCGAAGCCGTATTCACAATCACCCCGCGCTCGCCATCGGCACGCGGCGTGTTGCCCTGCATCCGAGCCGCGGCTAGGCGCACGAGGTTGAAGGTACCGATCAGGTTGATGCCGACCGTGCGCGCGAACTGCTCCAGCGGCATTGGTCCGGTCTTGCCCAGCGTGAGTCCCGCGCCAACCACGCCGGCGCAACTCACCCCCAGATCCAGCCCACCCATGGCCTTCAGGCCATCGTCGAGCGCCGCTTCCAGCGCCGCGCCATCGGTCACGTCCACCGCCCGGAACTGCGCCCGCTCGCCGAGCGTCGCAACCGCCGCAGCACCTGCGTCGGCGTTCACATCCAGCAGCAGCGCCTGTCCACCGTCCGCGATCACGCGCCTGGCAGTCGCCAGTCCCAAACCCGATGCGCCACCCGTGACGACGGCGCGAATACCTTTGAACTGCATGGAACCCCTCAAGTGTCAGGACGTATTCTGCGGCAACAGTTTTACCTGAAGCGCGCAATTAACGCTGGCATGGTCGGCGCCAGGCCACACAGTAGGGTGTTGGGCTTTGTACCTTATCCGCCACAAGCCGGGGGCCAGGCATGGATACAAGCACCTGACCGTGCCGCGCGAGCCAATCGCGAAAACGATGGCCCAGGCGAGAGCACGACCCCGGAGCCATCGTCGCCCGACCCGCGACGGCCGCGGTCCGCGCCCCGCAAGATGCCATTACTGGGGTTTACCCCAGTTCGGGCAGGTCGGGTTAGGGTAGTCAGTGTTTCCCGCAGCGCAAGGATGCGCTGCCAAGCTCGGTGGCGGTAAGCCACGGATTTTGTGAGTCATTGGAAAACCACGCTTTTCCGACGCCGGGCGCCGAGAAATCCAGGATGGATTTAGTCAGCGCTTCGTTAACGTTACGAGTTAACTTGACGGCGGATTGCTTGCGCCGGTCAAGTTGAACGATTTTTTCAGTGACTTACCGCTTATAACTTGTTTATCCAAACACTTATACCACGCATAATCATATCTATTGCAATAGTACCAACTATCAGCGCCGTGACTCTTCCGGCAATTTCAATGTACCTTTGCACTATTGCTTCGCTGCGCGGCAGAACTACGTCATGAAGATGTTTTAATATCATTAACGCAATTGCGCATATAAAAACCGTAACAACGACTACAACACAGGCCGTTATTGGATCGAGTCTTTTACCAATAACTACGCTGGCACTGACTGTGGCTGGCCCTATAAAAACAGGCATGGCTATGGCGCCAGCAAGATGCCTGGACTCTCCTTGAAGAATTTCAATAGCCGTTGGCCCCCGAAAAACGAACTGGAGCCCAATTAAAAAAAACACAATCCCCCCAAAGATTTGAAAAGACGCAAATTCCACCTGCAAAAATCGCACAAATATTGCATCTCCAATTATTGAAAAAATGCAGAATACAAAAGATGCAATGATACTTGCCCTAACCAATACTTTATTAAATTCTCTTTGGTTAAGCTTCTGAACAATGTCAGTCAAGTAAATGATAAGCAAGAATGGATTAAGCAGTACAAACAAAAGTGCGGCTGATTTTACAATTTCGGCCATTTTTAATTCCACCGAACGACCAAGCGAACCGGAGGCAGAGCCATCCGGGTTACGCGCCTGGCAGTCGCCAGCCCCAAACCCGATGCACC
>CAZZHF010000300.1:2856-3796 GCA_964653545.1 uncultured Gammaproteobacteria bacterium
GCACCGCCGGTGACAACGGCGCGAATACCTTCGAACTGCATGGAAAACCTCCTAAAGTAATGAAGACGCTGAATACTTCAGCGTCTTGCGATGCCCTTTAAGTCGATGCCGCGGCTGCGAGTCGGGTGTCGAGCGTCACCAGTTCCGCCTGCCGAGTGGCTGCCAGCCACAAGTAGGCGGCATCGTACGCACTCAGTCGCTGGGCTTCGGCGAGTTCCGGCAGAGCGGCGGCGTCCACAGGACACAGCTCCACCGGCAATGCCAACGCATCTTCAAAGGCCGCCAGCAGAGCGGCGCGCTGCGTTGGGTTGGTGCGCAATTTCCTGACGCATACGCTGGCCAGTTCGTACACCAGTAACTGCGGCGCGAGCAGCCGCCGATCCGCCAGCCGGGCCGCCAGCGCGGGCGCCTGCGACTCGCCAAACGCCAGCGCCGCCAGCGCCGACGCATCCAGCACCAGCGGTGGTAACTCAGCGCTCATCGCGATCGGCGCGCAGCATCGCCACAGACTGATCGGGCGTGGTCAGGCCACGGGTGCGGTTCCGGGCCAGCAGATCGCCCACCGACATCACATGCTCACCGCGCACAACCTCGTCCAGGATGCACAACAACTCCCCCTGTAGGGAACGCCGGTGGCGAGCCGCCCGGCGCCTGAGTGCGTCAGCCACTTCGTCGGGAACGTTCTTGATCGATAGCGTGATTGCCATGGCCCGGTGTACCGCAGTTTCAGATTGGCGCCATTGTGAAACCACCGCCTGCGGCCGGCAAGCCCTGGCCAACACAGCGCCGCCTGACCAGCGGTGGCCCGCCCCAGTTCATGTCCAGCAGCGAGCCATACACAACACCGGTCAGTGCGATGAGGGGGAACCAAGACGTTGCGGGATCTTAAGGAAGCGCTGAATAAATCCATCCTGGCTTTCTCAGCGCCCGCCATCGGAAA
>CAZZHF010000301.1:0-3794 GCA_964653545.1 uncultured Gammaproteobacteria bacterium
GCTGGCCGTTCTGCCGGTCGTGGGTATTGCGCACATCACCGGCGGCGGCCTGGTCGAGAATATCCCCCGAATCCTGCCGGACGGTCTCGCCGCCCGTCTCGACACCGGCGCCTGGCAGCAACCGCCCATTTTCGGCTGGCTCCAGGAGCAGGGTGGTATCGGGGCGGCCGAAATGTGGCGCACGTTCAACTGCGGCCTGGGGCTGGTGGTGGTGTTGCCGGCCGCGCGCGCCAACGAGGCCATCACCCACCTGCGTCAGGCCGGTGAAACCGCCAGCCTGGTCGGCCAGATCGTGGCGCGCGGCGACGGCCCAGGCGTCGTACTGGCGTCGTGACCGAGCAACCGCTGCGCTTGGCGGTGCTGATTTCGGGCCGCGGCAGCAACCTGCAAACCATCCTCGACGCCATCACCCAGGGCCGGCTCGCCGCGCGGGTGATGCTGGTGATCAGCAACCGTCCCGGAGCCGCCGGACTGGCCGTGGCGCGCGCGGCGGATGTGCCCATCGCGGTAGTCAATCATCGCGAATACGCCGACCGCGAATCGTTCGAGCACCGTCTTGGCGCTCACCTCGAGGCCGCCGCAGTGGATCTGATCGTGCTCGCGGGCTTCATGCGCGTGCTCACGGCGGAGTTCGTGCAGCGATATCACGGCCGACTGCTCAATATCCATCCTTCGCTGTTGCCGGCCTTCGCCGGGCTGGACACGCATGCCCGGGCCCTGGCTGCCGGCGCGCCGGAACATGGCGCCAGCGTGCACTTTGTCACCGCCGCCGTCGACGGCGGTCCGGTAATCGCACAGACGCGGGTGCCGGTATTGGAGGAAGATGTGCCCGACAGCCTGGCCCACCGGGTGCTGGAGGCGGAGCACCGACTGTACCCGCTGGTGCTGGGGTGGTTTTGCGAAACCCGGGTGGCGCTGGAACGGGACACTGTGTACCTGGACGGCCTCCCCCTGGCCGCGCCGGTACAGTTCGCATATGAGGCACGGCGTGAGTAGTTGGCGAGTGTTGGGCGCAGGCATCGCGCTGCTGGTCGCAACTCAAGCGCGAGCCGAGTTGCCGAGCGAGTGGCAGGCGACTTACGCCGTGCGCCAGGGAGCCATCGACGGTGGCGAAGCGGTGCAAAGCTACCGGGCCAAGGATGGACGTTACCGGTTGCAGCTCGACGTCTCGCCCGGGGGCGTGGTGGCCCTGTTCACGCAGGAAACCTTTCATGACCTGAGTGAGGGTGAGGTAACCCGCGACGGCTGGCGCCCGCAGGTGTTTCACCACCAGCGCAGTGGCGGGCGCAAGCGGCGCGACCACGAGTTCGTGTTCGACTGGCAGGCCGGCCGAGTTAGCGAGCGCCAGGGTGATCGCGAACCGGCAACGCTGGTGCCGGGCACGCTGGACGAATTGATTTACGTCGAGGCGCTGCGCCGGAGCCTGGCCGAGCGGGCCACCAGTTTGGTACTGCCGGTGTTGTACGGCTCGGATGGCGAAATACGCGAATATCGCCTGCAAACCGTGGGCGAGGAGGAGGTCAGCACCCCCGCCGGTCGCTTTCGCGCCGTTAAAGTCCAGCGCACGCAGACCGGCGGCAAATACACTGTCACCCTGTGGTGCGCACCGCAGCTGGATTACTTCCCAGTGCGGATCGACCGTCACAAGCGCGGCCGGGCGCAAGGCACTCTGCTGCTGAAAAAATACAGCGGCGGTAGCCGCCACGCACCATGAGTGACGGCGCCACGCAAGCGATGGGCTGTTTCCGAACGGATAGGTCGGTAGTTTTGCCAAAGGAGTTTGTCATGCGCAGATCAGCGATCGATTTGAGAATTGTCCTGCTCGCCTTGGTCGCGACGCTTCCCGCCTGCACCGACCAGCGAAACGCGGCTGCGGATGAGCCCACCGAACAAGCCGCCCCGGCCACCATGTCCGGTTCTGATGCGCTTACCCTGCCAAGTGCTTCGCCGGTTGAAAAAAAACTCACCACCCGGGCAGTCGCCGCTCCGGCGGCCATGTCGCCGGCAGCACCCACGCCGATGTGCCCGGACTGCGGCGTGGTAACGCGGATTCAAAGCTATCGCGTGGAAGGCCAAGGCAGCGGAGTTGGCGCGGTGGCGGGCGCCGTGGTGGGTGGCTTGCTCGGCAACCAGGTCGGTGGTGGCAGCGGCAAGAAGATCGCGACCGTCGCGGGCGCCGCCGGGGGTGCATATGCGGGCCATGAAATCGAGAAACGCCAGCGTGCGGGTACTGCCTACCAGGTCGAGGTGCGGATGGACAATGGCAACACGGTAACGCTCGATTACGCCAATCCGCCGGCCCTGAGCGAAGGTCAGAAAGTCCGCGTCAGTGGCGGTGTAGCGGTGCCGCAGTAGGCGCGTTTCCGGCATCATCCGGCGATGACCCGGCGAAGGGTTCCCCTGCACTGAGACGTTTTGACAACCAAACCGGGGGCGAACATGAGTGGGACAAGCCATCTGGCGGATATTGCCGGCACGGCCCTGGAGGCGGCCAAAACCTGGCCGTGGGTACTGGCGCCGTTGACGCGCGCGCGCGGGCAGGCCTATGTCCTGCAACACATCCTGCGCAACCGGTTTTTCAGCTCCGTGATGCGCCCGGCATGGATGAGCCGCTGCCCGGACCAGGGCATTGTGCGCCGCACCATTTCGCAGATGGGCGAAGAATTGGTTTATGACCCCGCCATCAAGGCGGCGCACACCAAGATTTTGTGGGAGATGGGCCGCAACATCGGCCTGAGCGACGCACAGATGAACGTGACGCAGCCTGAAACCGAAACGGCCGCGTCGCTGGCGCTGCTGGAGCACTTGGCGCGTGACTGGCACTGGACCGTTGGCTGGCTCGGTTCGTCCATCGACGAGTTTGTGCTTACCGCCCTGCCGGGGCACAACTTCCACCCCGACCGCTGGAAGGAGTGCCTGGGCTTGAGCGAGGAGCAGGTTTTCTTCTTCCGCTATCACTTGTCGGCGGACCTTGAGCACGCGGGTATCAAGGTGTGGCGGCCCATGGAACCGTGGTTGAACGCCGAGGTTGAGACGCAGATCCGGCGAGGATTGCCGCTGGTACTGGAAGCCCAGCGATTGTTCTATGGGGGCGTGGAGCGTCTGGCCACGCGCCTGGAGATGGGTGAGGTTCCACCGGGCTGAGGGCGGCCACCCGGAGTCAGTCCGCCGGCCCAGCCTTCGGAACACACCGCCAGTCATGATGGAAGTCCCGCCGTATTGGGAGGCACAGACCACGGGACCCCCGCGAGCCGATCGGCGCCGGTAAAGTACCGTGACTACCTCAGGCGCCCCGCCGATTCCCGTGGAGCTCAATACCTCCGCCGCCTAGTTTTCGAGCGCGAGCGGGAACACATCTTTCGCCGCCACTGACTGAACGTGGGTCACACCTTCGAGGTCCCGACCCCCGGCGACTATTTGCTCAAGCGCCTGCCCACGCCGGGGGTCGAGGTGATCCTGGTGCGTGGCCAGGACGGCGAGCTGCGCGCCTTCTACAACATCTGCACCCACCGCGGGAACAAGGTGGTGCGCGAGCAGCCCGCCAGCAATGCCAGCGGCTTCAGCTGCAACTTCCACGGCTGGACCTACGAGCTGGAAGGCCGCCTGCGGCATCTGCCTGACGCGCCTGAGTTTCCTGGCCTGGACTCTTGCGATCTTGGCCTGCGCGCCCTCGCGGTCGGTGTGTGGGAGAACTTCGTGTTCGTCCACCCGGCCGGTGACCCGCCGCCGGTGTCACTTGACGACTGACTGGGAGAGGTGAAAGCCGCACTGGCCGGCGGCCCCTTGTCCAAGCT
>CAZZHF010000302.1:0-3783 GCA_964653545.1 uncultured Gammaproteobacteria bacterium
GGCGCGGCATGAAGGCCATCGCCGCGCACTTCCGCTACATCAGCAAGAACGGCCGCCTGGACATCGAAGACGACCGCGGCGATACCTCGCGCGGCAAGTCAGCACTTCAGGGGCTGGCTGACGACTGGCGCTACGGCGGCACCTTCATCGACGACATGGGCGAGCGGCGCGAGGCCTACAACGTCATGCTGTCGATGCCGAGGGGCACCGATCCCCTGGCGGTGCAACGCGCGGCACGCGAGTTCGCCAAGGTCGAGCTGGCGGACCACAAGTACGTGATGGTGCTGCACGACCACCAGGCCAACCCGCACGTGCACATCAGCGTGCGGGCCGAGTCGCGGCACGGCAAGCGCCTGAATCCGCGCAAGGCCGACCTGCACCGGTGGCGCGAGACCTTCGCCGAGAAGCTGCGCGAGCAGGGCATCGAAGCAGAGGCGACCCGCCAGGCCACCCGCGGGCGCGACAAGAACTACGACACCCTGTGGCGGCTGAAGGCCCGGCAGGATGGGCGCCTGAGAACCACGCGCCCGGGGACCAAGGCCACGGCCGCGGCGCAGGCAACGCGGGCGCAGGCCGTCGAAGCCTGGATGCATGTGGGCAGGGCGCTGGCGATGTCTGGCGACCCGGCCGACCGGAGCCTCGCGAAGTCCATCGCTGCGTTTGTGAGGGACATGCCATCGACGCGGGCTGCAGAGCCGCGGAGGCAGGCGCCCGAGCCCACGCCGCAGGTCAAAACCGCTGACATCGGCCCGCGTCGCTAGGCCGTCGGCAGACCGGCTGGACAGGGACCACAGCCTCTAGACTAGATCTCGGAAGCAGCGCATCAATCGAGAAGTTGCAAAAATTCGTTGCATCAGCCGATTCTCGCCGCTACCATTGCGGTATGGCGTTTGATGCAAATATTGCAGTTCTGGCGGAGGTGGTCTCGTTGCAGGCCGGCTACCCCTTTCGCACGACAGTCGAAGAGGTCGCGGACGGCGATGTCCTGGTCGTGCAGATGAAGGATGTCGGGCCCGAGATCGGCGTCGACTGGGCTGGCGCGATTCGAACCCGCCTCGCCGGCCGCAAGCAGCCTGACTGGATCCAGGATGGCGACATCCTCTTCGCTGCCAAGGGCGCCCGGTTCTACGCGGTGTGTGCTGGAGCACCGCCAATCCACGCCGTGTGCGTGCCGGCGTTCTTCCACCTCCGCGTCCATGCCGCAGCTCAGGTCGACCCTCACTTCCTGGCCTGGCAGATCAACCAGTCCCCTTGCCAGCGTCAGCTGCTCCAGGCTGCCGAGGGAAGCAGCCAACTCAGCATTCGCCGGCCCGTGCTGGAGCAACTCGCGCTCTCCATTCCCGCGGTCGCAGAACAGCGTCGCATCGTCGCCCTGGCCGAACTGGCACAGCGGGAGCGCCGCGCGCTGCAGCGGCTCATCACCAACCGCGAACAGCAGCTCCAGGCGATTGCCGAAGACTTGAGCGTGCCCGCAACTCATACCCGCATGCAGGACCAGAAATGAACGACCTCGTTGTGAACAAGACAAGCGTGAGCCAGGACGACATCAACGGTGCCGTCTGGGCCGCCTGCGACACCTTCCGCGGCACGGTGGACCCCAGCATCTACAAGGACTACGTCCTGACCATGCTGTTCCTGAAGTACGTATCCGATGTCTGGCAGGACCACTACGACAACTACAAGCAGCAGTACGGCGACCACCCCGAGCTGATCGAGGAGATGCTCAAGAACGAGCGCTTCGTGCTGCCCGCCAGCGCCAGCTTCTACGCCCTGCATACGCTGCGGCACACGCCGGGCAATGGCGAGCGCATCGACAAGGCGCTGCACGCCATCGAAGAGGCCAACCTCGGCAAGCTGCGCGATGTCTTCCAGGACATCAGCTTCAACAGCAACAAGCTGGGCGACGAGCAGCAGAAGAACGACATCCTGCGCCACCTGCTGGAAGACTTCGCCAAGCCCGAGCTGAACCTGCGCGAAAGCCGCGTCGGCCAGCTCGACGTGATCGGCAATGCCTACGAGTTCCTGATCAAGAACTTTGCCTCCACCAGCGGCAAGAAGGCCGGTGAGTTCTACACGCCGCCAGAGGTGTCCACGCTGATGGCGCGGCTGATGGACCCGCAGCCCGGCGACGAGATCTGTGACCCCACCTGCGGCTCAGGCTCGCTGCTGATGAAGTGCGGCCGCCTGATCCGCCAGCGCACCGGCGCACGGAAGTACGCGCTGTACGGGCAGGAGGCCATCGGCAGCACCTGGGCGCTGGCCAAGATGAACATGTTCCTGCACGGCGAGGACAACCACCGCATCGAGTGGGGCGACACCATCCGCAACCCCAAGCTGCTGGACGACACGGCCAGCCTGAAGCATTTCGACATCGTGGTGGCCAACCCGCCCTTCAGCCTGGAGAAGTGGGGCTTCGAAGGCGCTGAGGCCGACAAGTTCAGCCGCTTCCGCCGCGGCCTGCCGCCACGCACCAAGGGCGACTACGCCTTCATCCTGCACATGGTCGAGACCATGAAGCCCGGCAGCGGCCGCATGGCCGTGGTGGTGCCGCACGGCGTGCTGTTCCGAGGGGCTGCCGAAGGGCGCATCCGCCAGAGGCTGATCGAAGAGAACCTGCTCGACGTGGTGATTGGCCTGCCTGAGAAGCTGTTTTACGGCACCGGCATCCCGGCCGCGGTGCTGGTGTTCCGTAAGCACAAGGCCGACGACAAGGTGCTGTTCATCGACGCCAGCCGCGACTTCGAGGCCGGCAAGAACCAGAACCTGCTGCGCGAGGCCGACCTGCAGCGCATCCTGGACGCTGCCGCAGCGCGGCAGCCCGTGGCGCGTTACGCCCACTTGGCCACTCCGGCGGAGATTGTCGAGAACGACTTCAACCTCAACATCCCGCGATACGTCGACACCTTCGAGGAAGAGGCCGAGATCGACCTGATGGCCGTGAAGCGCGAGCGCGAGCAGCTCAAGGCCGAGCTGGTGCGGCTGGAGGTGCAGATGGACGCCTACCTGAAGGAGCTGGGCTATGAATGAGGTCCTGCCCATTCATCAGGTCGAGCGAAAGCTTGCGAAAACGGGGGCGAGCAATGCTGCCTGAAGGATGGCACAGAAGCACGCTCGGCGAAATCGCTCGCATCACTTCCGGCGGTACTCCGGATCGCTCGGAGCCGAGCTATTGGGGCGGCAATGTGCCCTGGGTGACCACGGGCGAGATTCAGTTCAACACCATCACCGACACGGTCGAGAAGATCACCGAAGCGGGCCTGAAGAACTCATCGGCCAAGCTGTTCCCGCCGGACACGCTGTTGATGGCAATGTACGGGCAGGGCAAGACTCGAGGCCAAGTCGCAAAGTTGGCCATCGAAGCAAGCACGAATCAGAACTCTGCGGCGATCCTCCTTAACGAGGGCCACATCCCCGATTTCTACTTTCAGTTTCTCTCGTGGAAGTACGACGAGATTCGCGACGCCGGCTACTCAGGAGGTCTATCGCACCTGAACGCCGGTTTGCTGAAGCAGATTCCAGTGCCAGTCGCGCCGGTTGCAGAGCAAGTAAAGATTGCGCTCATTCTTTCAGCTTGGGATAAGGCAGTCTTGAATGCCCAGCGCCTGGCTGTAAACGGCCGCTTGTTGCTGGACGGGCTGCGTCGCCAGATGCTGTCACCCCAGTTCAACAGAGACGTTGAGTGGTCTCACGTTCGTATTGGACAGACCCTTCGCGAGGTGCGACGCCGAGCCGGCGATGTCCCGGAGTCTGTTGAACGCATGAGCTGAGGTGGCGGCTCCTTCG
>CAZZHF010000303.1:0-3776 GCA_964653545.1 uncultured Gammaproteobacteria bacterium
CCTTTGTCGGCGCGGGGATGGTGCCCGAGGAATTTTCTATTTCTCGGAAACTGGCGGCATCGCCGAGCAGGGTCGCTCGGAAGAAGGGCGCTGATTTCAGAGCCGGTAATTCTCTTACCTCATGGCAAAAAGAGATAACGTCGAAGCAACGGCAATCGGGATTGGCGATCTTATCCGCCTTTGGCTTGGACTCGTTGTATGGTGATGACGGCCTTCCGTGCCGAGCTGTGGCAGAGAAATTATTGTCGGCGTAAATACGATGATTCTCTATCGCTCCTTGGCACGTGGTTATATTCCCGTCGCCCGGCGCGACAATCCGTTGGAGATGGAAAAATGACCGGAATTTTTCGATGATGCACGGTGCTAACCCATGGTAGCGGCGAACCAGCTTGGGAACCTGGTGCCCCAGGATGGCGTCAAGGTTATAGGCAGTTTTCGCAGGATATGGACCTACCTTCGGCCATATCGGCTGCGGCTGGGATGGGCCGTGTTGGCGTTACTGGCGGCCGCGATTTCCATGTTGGCCATCGGCCGCGCGCTGCAATGGATGATTGATAAGGGTTTTTCCGCTGCAGCAGCGGAGCTTTCTTTTGGCGCGTTGTTGCTGACTGGCGGCATCGTCATAGTCCAGGCGGTCGCGGCGGCGATCCGGACCTATCTTTTTGGCTGGGTCGGAGCAAAGGTTGTTGCAGATATTCGCGATGACGTTTTCGAGCATCTTTTGAATATCGAACCGCATTTTTTTGACAATAAAAAAAGCGGAGACATAGTTTCCCGGATAACCGTCGATACCTCTCTTATTCAGATGGTATTGGTCAATTCCGCTGCCTCGATTGTGCAAAGCGTTATCTTGATTGTTGGTGGTTCGTTCTTTCTGGTCACTACCAGTCTATATTTGACGATGATTCTCGTTCTGGGCATGCCTTTGATTATTCTTGTGGTTGTATTTTTCGCCGGTCGTTTGCGCGCCAGGAGTCGAACTGCACAGGGCTGGATGGGTGATGTGGGAGCGTATTTGCAGGAAACGTTTCTTAACATCCGCATGGTGCAGGCGTATGGTAATGAGGCGCTGCATCGCGAACGAATGCGCAGCCGGGTTGCGGAAACGTTTCAGGCGCTGAAGCGCACTATGCGCTCACGCGCTCTAATGATAGGCAGTCTGTTATTGGCGGTGTATTCCTCGCTGGGAGTAATTATTTGGTTGGGGGGGCGTGGCTTGGCACAGGGCACGATTACGGCTGGTGAGTTGTCGTCGTTTGTATTCTATGCAGTCATTGTGGCGTCGGCGGTTAGCTCGGCGGCGGAAGTGCTTGGCCAGATCTCCCAGGGTGCGGGCGCCGCGGATCGGATATTCGAGTTACGAACGGCGCGCCCAACCCGCGCGACGCCGGAGTCCCCGGTTCCCCTGCCGGTTCCCGGGCTCGGTGAGGTTGAGTTCGAGGAGGTTACTTTTCATTATCCGGCGTCCGAGTCCACCGCCGCGGCGTTGGACGGTGTCTCTTTCCGAGTGGAGCGCGGCGAGCAGGTGGCGCTGGTTGGGCCGAGCGGGGCTGGTAAAAGCACGATCTTTGGCCTGCTTCTGGGGTTCTTTGAGCCGCAGAGGGGGCGCGTACTGCTGGACGGCGTCGATATCGCCCGGGCGGATCTGGGCGAGGTAAGGCGCCGGTTTGGCATCGTGCCGCAGGACGCTGTCATGTTCTCCGGGACCATTGCCGATAACATCAGGTACGGGCGCCTGGATGCGTCTCCCGAAGCGATCGAGAAAGCCGCCGACGCGGCGCATATCGGGACATTTGTTCGCAGTCTTCCGCGGGGTTTCGACACCGAGGTCGGCGAGCGCGGTGTGCGCTTGTCCGGGGGGCAGAAGCAACGCATCGCCATAGCCCGGGCGATTCTGCGGGATCCACCGATCATGTTGCTCGACGAGGCCACCAGCGCCTTGGATGCGGAAAGCGAGCGCGCGGTGCAGCTTGCCCTGGAAGAGCTGAGTCAGCATCGGACCGTGATGGTGATCGCCCACCGGCTGGCCACGGTGATCAACGCGGACCGAATCATCGTGATGGATCAGGGGCGGGTTATCGGCACCGGGACGCACGCCGAGTTGGTGCAAGGCAATGAGTTGTATGCGCGTTTGAGTGCCTTGCAGTTTTCGGCGTCGGCGCCCGCCGCTGGCGTATAAGTTTGTTTCCCGATGCGCGCCGGCAGAAAATCGATGCTGTCGAGGTCCAGTTCACTGGATTTCAGGCCGTATAGGGGTTGGTTTGTGGCCCGCGCCCTGCGGATGGTTGGTGACGACCGAAACGGCGTTACCTTGAGGATGCTCTGAACAGATTCTTCGACAAGCTCAGGACGAACGGTAACCTGTTGATTCCGTTCGTGGTGAGTCCTGAGCTTGTCGAAGGAAGCCTGCCGAAGGGGCGAACCATGAACAGAATCGAATTATTCAGCGCATCCTTAACGGAGTGACCATGGACAGGCGATCGACCAGGCCGGTGTTGATTCCGTTTTTCCTGGCCAAGGGCATTTGGGGCGATCACGGGAGAGGTCCATTCAAGTGATCATTCCGGTCATCCTGTCCGGCGGCGCCGGCACCCGGCTTTGGCCGCTTTCGCGCGAGCTTTACCCCAAGCAGTTCTTGCCACTGACCGGCGAGCGCAGCCTGCTGCAGCAGACGATTGTGCGCGTGCACGGCCTGGCGAATGTCGCGCCGCCACTGGTGGTGTGTAACGAGGAGCACCGCTTTCTGGTAGCCGAGCAGTTGCGCGAAATCGGCGTTGCCGGCGCGCAAATTCTGCTTGAGCCGGTCGGGCGCAATACGGCGCCGGCGGTTGCCTTGGCGGCGCTGCGGCTGCAATCGGCGGGCGATGATCCGCTGCTGCTGGTGTTGCCGTCGGATCACGTCATCGTCGATACGGCGGCATTTCGCGCCGCCGTAGCGGCCGGCAGCGCGGCTGCGGCTGGCGGTGCGTTGGTCACCTTTGGCGTTCTGCCGACCCGGCCTGAGACGGGTTATGGCTATATCCGTGCCGGTGACCCGGTAGATGCCCAGGGTCCGGCGCGCCGGGTACAGGCTTTTGTGGAAAAGCCGGATGCCGACCGGGCCGCGGCTTACGTGGCCAGTGGCGATTACCTGTGGAACGGCGGCATGTTCCTGTTCTCCGCCAGCGCGTATCTGGCGGAACTGGAACGTCACGCGCCGGCGATTCTTGCGGCTTGCCGGGCGGCATGCGATGGAATAAGCGCGGATCTCGATTTCGTGCGCGTTCGGCGCGAACCGTTCCTGGATGTCCCTAGCGATTCCATCGACTACGCGGTCATGGAGCACACCGATCGGGCCGTGGTGGTGCCGCTGGATGCAGGCTGGAGCGACGTCGGCTCCTGGGATGCGCTGCTTGAGGTACAGGCAGCGGATGCGCGCGGCAATGTCATCTCGGGCGATGTGCTGGCGCAGGATGTGGACGACAGTCTGATTCGTGCCCAGAGTCGGCTGGTGGCCGCGCTTGGCATAAAAAACCACATCATTGTCGAGACAGCCGACGCGGTGCTGGTGGCGGACCGCTCGCGGGCGCAGGACGTCAAGCGGCTGGTCGAGCGACTCAAGGCCGAGCGCCGCGACGAACCCCTGGTACACCGCCAGGTGTTCCGGCCGTGGGGTTCCTACGAGGGGCTGATTCTGACCGAGCGCTTTCAGGTCAAGCGCATCATAGTCAAGCCGGGCGCCAGCCTGTCGCTGCAGATGCACCACCACCGCGCCGAGCACTGGGTGGTGGTCAAGG
>CAZZHF010000304.1:0-3770 GCA_964653545.1 uncultured Gammaproteobacteria bacterium
GGAAGATGTCCGCCTCGAAGCGCAGCCGCCAGTGATCGCCCATGGCGATGTCCAGAGCCGGCAGCAGGAAGGCGTCGAAACTACCCAGATCGAAACCGAATGCCAGCGACGGCGTTATCGTGTCGTACCGATACGGGAAGCTGAAGGCATTAGTCCAGAATGTCTGGTGCTCGCGGCGAGCCGCACCAAACCCGAACAACTCCACGATGTCGTCGTCACGGTCGTAGTTGAGCACCCAGGTGTCAAATAGCTGCATGGTCCAGAACGCCGGCCGAGACGTCTTGAGCCAGTTCATGGTCCAGCCGAGCTGCTTGTCCATACCCACCATGATCTTGAGCGTGTCCTTCTCAACGATATTGCCCAGGCCGGGCACAGACAACGTGGCACCCACCGCACCGGCGCCAGTTGCTAATTGACCAGGCGTGTAGGCTGTCTGAACGGGCCTGTCGGGATCGTTCAGAAGTACCGCCGTACTGGGCCAAAACGCCCCAAACCAACTACCCGCCGCAGTGTTTGCCTCACTGACGTAGGCCAACAAATCGACATAGGTATCGGTGCCGGTGTTGTAGGGCCTGTCAGGTGTGTACGCCATTTCGCCGCGGATCACCGCATCCAGAAAACCCGAATAGGCGTTCAGAGTGACGCCGAAGGTGTCGATCTCCGGAAATATCAACTCAGACAGTTGAAAAGGCCCCGATTCCCAGTCGCCATACTGATTGCCTCCACCCACCACCGGGTTGGTTACAACCAGACCATCCGTGCTCAGACCGTGATAGTAAGCAAACGAGTAACCAATCTGCTTGGCGGTACCGGACCACCGAAACCCGTAGTTGGGGTCGTTCTCATCGCCTTTGTTGTGATGATAGTTATATTTGCCAATCATGGAACTGGTCACGCCAGCGCCGCCCCAGGGTGAGGGCATCCAACGGCCGCCGTTCAGGGCGGCGTCATCGCCGATGTCGTGCCCACCATCCCAGCCCGGACGATAAATCAGCTGCAAAGCACCGGCCAACTCGGGCACATCAATGGTGACGTTGCCCAGAATGAGCGGCTTGCGCAGCTCCTCGTTTTCGAGCTCCAGGAATGAGCGCCAGCGCATGTCGTAGCCGTGAATGATGTCCATGGCTCGGAAAAAATCGGTCTCGCCCCACACCACCTGCTGCTTGCCAAGCTTGAAGTGGTAACGGTCGCCGACGTCAAACGTCACGTAAAACTCGCGCAGTACCTCGCGCAGTGAGGTCGAGTTGTAGTCATCCAGCAGCTCATGGTCCGTGGTACCGCCACCGAACCCAAGCAAGCCGGGTTCGAAGCAATCATTCGCCGGATTGGCGATTAAAGCGCAAGGCACTGGGACTAATCCGTCCAGGAGCTGATTGAGAAACCCCGACGTGAACTGCGACGCGTTCGCGAACACCTGACTAGGATTCCCGATACTCCCTACCGGCACGGTAGCTCCAGGGTTGTTCAATACAGGAAAGCCCGTAAGGCCTACGCCGTTAGTGGCTAGAGCGGGCAAGGTTTTGCTGCCTTTATTCAGGCCGCGTTCCCAACTGGTCTTGGTTTCGCGGGCAACCCGGCCGACGCCAAACACCTGGAACGCGCCAAAATCGGCCTTTGCTTCCAGCTTGGCACTGTGCCGGATCATGGACAGCTCGCCCTTGCCGCCGTAGGTATCGTAGCCGCCATCAGGAGTGGCGAGCGCGACGCCAGTCACACCCGCAGGTATCGCGCTTCTGTTCTCGAACTCATCGCTGTTTTGCAGGTTCACCGACAGGTGCTCACGGATGTATCCGGAGTACTCGAACGTCACCGCCTGCGCCAGGCCCGACAGCAGCATGGCCGAACCAAACACAACCCATGCACTTGTCCGCACGACCAAACCGCGCGTCTTCACGTTTTGCGAATGCATTCTGGGACCCCTCCCGTATGCTCGAGCCTGCGGCAAGTGTGGTGCCTTGAGCTCTACCCGTTCCCTCGTACCCCGGCTCTGGCCAGGACCCTGCCGCCCGCGATCCCGGGCGCCCCCCAAAAACCCTTCCCCACTCAGGCCATCCGCAGCACCGGCTTGAGGGTACTGCCACCCTCGGAATCCGCCGCCGCCTGGTTGATCTGATCCAGGCTGTAGAACTTGATCAGCTTGTCGAACGGAAACTTGCCCTGCTTGTACAGTTCGATCAGGCGCGGGATGAACACATCCGAGTTGCTGTCGCCCTCGATGATGCCCCTGATGGTGCGGTTCAAGAGCATGAAATTGATGTCCAGGCTGATGGCGGTGCCCATGGCCGGCGCCCCGACGATGCCGCCGACGCCCCCCATGCCGATGCAATACACCGCCCCTTCCAGAACCTTGGCGTTGCCGGTAGTCTCCAGCATGTAGGGTACCCCCTGGCCGGCGGTGATCTTCATGATCTCCTCCGCCGGGTCGCACTGGGTGCCATTGAACACGTGGGTCGCCCCCAACTCACGGGCCAGCGCCAGCCGGTTTTCCTTGATATCGACGCAGATGATAGTCGTGCAGTTGGCCACCACGGCGCCCATGACGGCACTCAGACCCACCGCGCCAGCGCCGAAGATGGCGATGACACTGCCGGCCGGCGGATTGAGCGCATTCAGGACCGAGCCAGCGCCGGTCTGGATGCCGCAGCCCAGGGGCCCCAGGATCTCCAGCGGAACGTCCTTGGTGACTTTGATGGTGTTGCGCTCGTAGGACAGCGCATAACCGGCGAACGACGACTGGCCGAAGAAGTTGCAGCCGATTTCTTCGTCGTGGTTATGGATGGTGCACTTGCCGTCCGGCGTGCGACCGCCGAAATTGGCGCCAAAGGCGTTCAGGCAGGACAGTGGCTGGTGGGCCAGGCAGTTGTCGCACAGGCCGCAGCTGTAGTAGGTGAGCACGACGTGGTCGCCGGGCGCCACCTTGCGTATGTTGCGGCCAACTTTCTCGACCACGCCGGCGCCTTCGTGGCCGAGCACCACGGGCAGGGGCAAAGGCAGTAACTGGTCGCGAATCGACAAATCGGTGTGGCACATACCCGCGGCGACTATGCGAACCAGGATCTGGTCGTCGTCCGGCTCAGCCAGGTTGACGGTTTCTACCGTGAACAACCCCTTTGGTTCACGAACAACAGCGGCACGTGTCTGCATTCAGGCTCCTCCTTCTGCCTCGGATTCCATCCCTGCCGTCACCGGGTTCTGACCCGGAGCACTACGGGGAGCGGTACCATACGCAGAAAAAATCTGCATGGCAATCGCGTGGAACGGAAAACTTCGGCTTTTAGTTTACTCACAGACCTTGACACACGAGCTCAGTTGCTAACATGCCGACATGATCAGCCGCCCGCATAGCGTTGCCTAAGACCAAGGTACAGAAGCATGGCCCAGGGAGACGCGGGGAATTCGATTACGCGTGGCCAGGCTTGGTCGGCCTGGTACGTCTGGACATCGACCCTATGGACGTGGACGTGAGCATGTCCAGCTGCGGCTACCCACCCGGATATGGTCAGCAGACGAACCTGGATGCAGGCAGCTCGGCCGACCGACCCCTCGTTTTCAGATCTTAACCAAGGACTAAAGACATGCCACGGATAGGCGAATACGCGCGTTACCTCATTGCCACCGCCATGCTGGGCAACGGCATCGTCGGCCTGGCCCTGGGCGGTGGCTGGGTATGGCTGGGTCTGGCTGGCTTCGTCAGCCTGGCGCTGCTGGATTTCACTTCCGGCGTGGACCTGAGCCTGCGCGGCGGCGCCGGCAAGTGGTTCTACAACGGC
>CAZZHF010000305.1:0-3749 GCA_964653545.1 uncultured Gammaproteobacteria bacterium
CGCGCAGCGGCCGCTGATCACTCTCAACTGCGCTGCGCTGCCGGACAACCTGGTCGAAAGCGAGCTTTTCGGCCACGTGCGCGGAGCCTTCACCGGCGCGGTGCACGAGCGCTGCGGCAAGTTCGAACTGGCAGACGGCGGCACCCTGCTGCTGGACGAAATCGGCGAGCTGCCAACGCCGGTGCAGGCCAAACTGCTGCGGGTGCTGCAGAGCGGCCAGTTGCAGCGCCTAGGCTCGGATCGGGAACACCACGTCGAGGTGCGCGTACTGGCCGCCACCAACCGAAATCTGGCGGCGGAAGTCCGCGCCGGGCGTTTTCGCGCCGATCTGTATCACCGGTTGAGCGCTTATCCCCTCACCGTACCCCCGCTGCGCGCACGCGGCCGCGACGTACTGCTGCTGGCCGGCGGCTTCCTGGAGGAAAACCGCGTGCGTTTGGGTCTGCGCGGCCTGCGCCTAGCGGTCGACGCGCAGCATTCCTTGCTCAACCAGCCATGGCCGGGCAACGTACGCGAACTCGAACACCTTATCGGCCGGGCCGCCCTGCGGGCGCTGGCCGAGCAGCCGCAGCGCTCGCGCATCCTCACATTGCACGCACAGCATTTGGACCTGTTACTGGCATCGGACGCAGTCCCCGCCGACGTGCTCGCGCCGATCCACTCGGCGCCCGAACCAATGGCCACGAACACCGGCCTGCGCCAGGCGGTGGAAGCGCTGCAATCCCGCCTGATCCGCGAGGCGCTGGCCAGGCACGCTGGCAACTGGGCTAGTGCCGCACGCGAGCTTCGCGTGGATCGGGCCAATCTGCGCCGCCTGGCTGGGCGGCTGGGGTTGGCTTAGCTTAAGAAAACTGCGTGCGGCCGGCGCCGCCCGAGTCTGGCGCAAGATTTGCAGCCGATATCGGCGCATCGGGCCTTGTTTCCCGTCCCACAAAGGAGCCGTTGCGCATGATCCCCGGAAAACTCGACCCCGCCCCCGGCGAGCTGGAACTGAACGCCGGTTACCTGACCCTGACGCTGGCCGTGGCCGACACCGGCGACCGGCCGATCCAGGTCGGCTCCCATTACCACTTTGCCGAAACCAACCCAGCGCTGCGCTTCGAGCCCGACTAGACCGCGAAGTCATGCTGGTCGCCTACGCTTTGCCGGTGATGGAAGTGGATTCGCAGACCTACGAAGTACCGGCGGAAGAGATGTTGCTAACCTGGGAACCGGCCAACGTGCTGCCGCTCGCATAACGGAATTTTTCTGGGTGATTGCTGCAGTCGCACTATGCGTCGATCGCCGACGACCCCTTCAAGAGTGTGCCTCGCGGTCCACTTCGTCGCTGTGGCCGCTAGTTCGGGATCAGTACAAAGAATTGACGGGCGACACACCCGCGGCAAGCGAGTAGGGCGAGATCAAGCTTGTCGTGGCACTTTTCTGTGACGGCCAGTTGCGTAGGTCGGATTAGCGAAGCGTAACCCAACATTCATGAACTATTCGATATTGCACGGTATACACCCCATACGATCCTGGCGGGGATTCGTTCAAGCTGTTCGGCAGGTTACGGCTGCGCCTAACCCGCCCTACGTGAGCTGTCCAGCGCGACGCGAGCGGGATGGTTTCTCTTCCAGGCGAACAATCCATCCCGCTCGCCCCGGGCTTTGGAGCCGGACCATGGCATCGGCGTGCCGCGCCTCAGTAACGCGGGTCACCGCCAGGCGCCCGACTGGCGAAACCGCATGCCCGGCTGCGAGCGCCAAAAGTGATGCACCGCGCGCAACGGCTGTGCGCACCGCGTTAACACCCTCGGGAGATTTCGATGCAAAACCTCGACTGCGCGTTTATTGATTGCCCCTACTGTGGAGAGAGAATCGAGATGGTCGTCGACTGCTCGGTGCCGGACCAGGAGTATGTCGAGGATTGCAGTGTCTGCTGTCGACCCATCGTGGTCATCGTTGCCACGTCCGAGGGCGCAGTTGTCAGCATCGAAGGGCGCAGCGAAGACGAGTAGGCTTCTCGCGGGGCGGGACCACTGCGTCGCGAGAATACTTCTCCGTTTGTCCGCCCACTTCCGCGCGTTCTTACCCGGTTCGCGCTAACCCCTGGCAACCTAATTTTTCGGTAGTGATTTGTGAACATCAAAACAGTATCTTAGGAAGATACTTGATCATGTCAGTCGCAGGCTGTGCAACGGTGGCAACGTCAAGTCTATGTCCATAGCCGGGTCATTCATCGGGCTGAACATGACACCACAATATACACAAGACGTAGAAAAAAATTGCAAGAAAAATAGAATTGCTATATCTAAAGAAAAGAACTTAAATAATAACCAGGGATAATAAGATATAAGTTATCTCTATGGGTGTGATGCATACGGAAAATCGCGTATAATCGGGCGCTTCACTTCGGCGCTTGCCGTTTCAGCATAATACTAATCCGCGATGGGTTATAACATAATTGAGGCAATGATGATAAAGAGGCATCGCATACAATTCCCAAAGGATGAACTGACGAATGTCAATCAAGACGAAGCCTATTTTTATCTTCAAGGCTCAGGGGGCGACAGGAAGATTAGATTTCACGATTACGATGAAATTTATCAAATCCAGGGCCTGTACGAACAAATATTCTACGACCGCTTAAAATGTACATCTCCAACCAAAGTGGCCACAATTCTCGAATCAGCAGTAAAACAGTCTCAAGATAGTTTTTCCGAGCTTAGAGTACTGGATTTAGGCGCAGGCAATGGCATGGTCGGGGAGGAACTGAAAAACCATGGCGTTTCACGTTTAGTAGGCGTAGACATAATTTCTGAAGCTTACGAGGCAACTATACGAGATAGGCCCGGAGTATATGATGCATATTACGTCGAGGATTTTACGCAACTGGGGCCGGAAAGAAGAAACGAATTAATAGCATGGCAATTCGATTGCATGGTGACGGTTGCCGCGTTGGGTTTTGGTGATATTCCTACAAAAGCATTTGTAGAAGCATTCAACCTCATAAAAAACGGAGGATGGGTGGCATTTAACATTAAAGACACGTTTTTTGATATGAGCGATGAGTCAGGTTTCTCTACAATGATTCGGGAACTGATATTCGCAAAACACATAGACATCTATTGCATTGAACGCTATCGGCACAGATTGTCAATCGAGGGAAAACCATTATTCTACTTTGCCATTGCAGGAAGAAAGAATTCCGATTTTCCTGCATGACGCTCCGGGAAGCCGATTGCAGGTCTAGATTGCTCACGCGCCTGCGTCAGGAAACCGGCCTCGCCGTGCTGCTAGTGGAACAGAAACTCCCGTTCGCCCGCCGCGTCGCGGACCGCGTTTATCTGCTGGAACGCGGCGCGGTGGTCGCCGACGGCACCATTGCCGACCTCAGCGAAGACCTGGTGCAGCGACACTTGGTAGTGTAACCGGCCGCTCCACGGGCCGGGCGCCGCATACGCGAGACACGCACCTCTCGCGACCTGAACCGCCCCGGCGCGGCGACCGCCCAACAGTTGGCCACAGTTGGCCGGATTTTTCGCCCCACCGAGCGTGCTGTTTGATACAGTGCCTGCTACGATCCTGCCGCTCGCCCGACAAACGCGCGCCAGTGAGACCGATCCGGCAGTGTGGGAGATGGCTGCGGGAAGACCCATGGTGGATAACCTGGCTAGACTATTGATTCAAAAAGATAATCGCCAGTCCTTTGACCGAGGTTATACACCAGATGCTGTACATATCACGTTATATGCAGTAAGCCACGATGGA
>CAZZHF010000306.1:0-3741 GCA_964653545.1 uncultured Gammaproteobacteria bacterium
CCGTCTTCGATGCGCAGGGCCATCTGGTGGCCAACGCGCCGCACGTGCCGGTGCACCTGGGCGCCATGGGTGAGGCGGTACGCGCGCTGATCACCAGCCACGGCGAGCATCTGGCATCCGGACAGGTCTATCTGGACAACCATCCCGCGCATGGCGGCTCGCATCTGCCGGATGTGACTGCCATCAGCCCGGTGTTCGTACCGCGACAACCGCGACCGGCCTTTTTCGTGGCCACGCGCGGCCACCATGCGGACATCGGCGGCGTCACGCCTGGGTCGATGTCGCCACTGTCGCGGCGCCTGGACCAGGAAGGCGTCGTTCTGGACCGCCTGCTGGCGGTGGACGGCGACCACCTGCGCGAAAGCGAGCTGCGCGCGGCCCTGGGCGCAGGCCCCTTTCCAGCCCGCAACCTGCCGGAGCGGCTGTCGGACCTGGCCGCGCAAATCGCCGCCAACCGCCACGGCGCGCTGGCGCTGCGGGCGTTGGTCGCGCGACACAGCCTGAGCGAAGTCCACGCCTACACGCGGCACGTGCAGGCCAATGCCGCGCACTGTATCCGCGGTGCACTGGGCGCCCTGCTGGCCGGCCGCGATAGCTTGGACGGCAGCTTCACCGACGCCCTGGACGACGGCACCCCGATTGTCGTCAGGCTGCGTATCGATGCCGGACGGCAGCCACCGGACACCTGCCGGCTAAGCGTGGACTTCGCCGGCTGTGGCGACCGTCATCCGGGCGCCTTCAACACCCCGCGCGCGGTGGTACGGGCGGCCCTGCTGTATGTCCTGCGCTGCCTGGTTCCGGACCATATTCCGCTGAACGAAGGCTGTCTGTGGCCGGTGGATCTGCACATTCCGCCCGGCAGCCTGCTCGACCCACCCCCCGATGCGGCAGTTGCCGCGGGCAATGTCGAGACCTCGCAGCGCGTGGTTGATGTGCTGCTGGGCGCGTTGGGCCTGGCCGCGGCCAGCCAGGGCACCATGAACAACGTGATCCTGGGCTTTGACAATGCCCAGTACTACGAGACCCTGGGCGGCGGCAGCGGCGCGACCGCATCTGCCGACGGTGCGCACGCGGTTCAGGTGCACATGACCAACACCCGTATCACGGATCCGGAAGTCCTGGAACAGCGTTTGCCCGGGTTGTTGTTGCGCAGCTTCACCATCCGCCGCCGCAGCGGTGGCGACGGGCACCAGCGCGGTGGCGACGGCCTGCTGCGGGAATATCAACTGCTGGCGCCGGCTGTGCTGACACTGGTCACCCAACGGCGCCTTCGCGCGCCGTTTGGACTGGCGGGCGGCGCCGCTGGCCAACCTGGGCAAAACCTGCTGCTGCGTGCCGGAAACAGCCAAATCCTGCCCCCAGTGGGAGTGTGGCAGCTCCAAGCCGGAGATGTCCTGTGCATCGAAACACCAGGGGGGGGTGGGTATGGCCGGCGGCTCGCACCGCGCCACCCGCAGACATCCGGGTGACCTGGATACCTGGATCGAAACCTTACGCGCGCAGCAGAAAAGTCACCGGGCCATCGTTGGTCAGGCTCACCTGCATGGCGGCGCCAAAGCGCCCGCCAGCCACCGCGCTGTGGCGATTGCGCGCCGCTTGGACGAGGCACTCGAAAATCGCCCTGGCATGCGCAGGCTCGGCGGCACGGGTGAAGCTTGGCCGTCGGCCACTGTCGGTGTCCGCCGCCAGGGTGAATTGCGGCACCAGTAGCAGGCCACCGCCGATATCGGTGAGGCTCAGGTTCATGCGCCCATCGGCATCGTCGAACATGCGATAACCGAGCAGTCGATCAACCATTCGCTGCGCCCGCGCTGGATTGTCGTCCGGCTGCACGCCCACCAGCACCAGCAACCCGGAACCAATCTGTCCGACGACTTCGTCGGCGACGCTGACACGGGCCTGCGTGACCCGCTGCAGCAGAGCCAGCATGCTCAGCCGGCGGCGCGGCTGTTGCGGCGGCGGTCGGATTCCAGCAGGAAACGCTTGCGCACGCGCAAGTGATGGGGGGTGATCTCCACCAGTTCGTCGGACTCGATGAACTCCAGCGCCTGCTCCAGCGACATACGGATGGGCGGCGTCAACACGATATTCTCGTCGTTGCCGGCGGCGCGGATGTTGTTCAGCTGCTTGCCCTTGAGGGGGTTGACCGTCAGATCGTTGCCGCGCGTATGCACGCCCACCACCTGGCCTTCGTACACCTCATCGCCCGGGGACACCATCATGCGCCCACGTTCCTGCAGGTTGAACAGCGCAAAGCCGAGCACCTTGCCGCCGCCGTTCGAGATCAGCACGCCGTTCTTGCGTGTCGCTACTTCGCCCGCCGCCACCGGCGCGTAAGCGTCGAACACGTGGTGCATGAGCCCGGTGCCGGCACTCGCCGACAGAAAATCGGTGCGCAATCCGATCAGGCCACGGGTAGGTACGCGGTAATCCAGGCGCACCCGGCCACGACCATCCGGCACCATGTCCTTGAGTTCGGCGCGGCGACTGCCCAGCAACTCCATGATGGCGCCCTGATACTCGGAGTCGACGTCCACGGTCAGTTGCTCGAACGGTTCGCTGGCGACGCCGTCGATTTCCTTGATGATCACCTGTGGCCGCGACACTGCCAGCTCATAGCCTTCGCGGCGCATGGTCTCGATCAGAATCGACAAATGCAGCTCACCCCGCCCGGACACGCGAAAGGTCTCCGGATCGTCGCCCTCCTCGACCCGCAGCGCGATATTGGTCAGCAACTCGCGGAACAGGCGCTCGCGCAACTGACGCGAAGTCAGATACTGCCCGTCGCGGCCGGCCAGCGGCGACTTGTTGACCTCGAAGTTCATGGCGATGGTCGGCTCGTCCACCGTCAACGCCGGCAGCGCCTCGGCCCGTTCCGGATCGCACAGGGTGTCGGAAATGGCCAGCCCTTCGACGCCGGTCACGGCCACGATGTCCCCCGCCGACCCGTGTTCCACCTCGTAACGATCCAGGCCGCGAAACGCCAGTACCTGCAACACCCGGCCACGCCGCTGGCGACCGTCGGCACCGACCACCGCCACCGCCATGTTGCGCTTGACCGTGCCGCGCTGAATGCGGCCAATGCCAATGACTCCGACGTAGCTCGAATAGCCCAGCGCACTGACCTGCATCTGCAGCGGACCATCGACCTCGATCTGCGGCGGCGGCACACGGTTGATGATGGTTTCAAACAAGGGCTTCATGTCGCCCTCGCGCACGTCCGGGTCGGGACCGGCGTAGCCGTTCAGGGCCGAGGTATAGACCACGGGAAAATCAAGCTGGGCATCGGTCGCGCCAAGCCGGTCGAACAGGTCGAAGGTCTGGTTCAGCACCCACTCCGGACGCGCCCCGGGCCGATCGACCTTGTTGATGACCACAATCGGATGCAGACCACTCGCGAACGCCTTCTCGGTAACGAAACGCGTCTGCGGCATGGGGCCATCGACGGCATCGACGAGCAGCAGCACCGAGTCGACCATCGACAGGATGCGCTCGACCTCGCCGCCGAAATCGGCATGGCCGGGGGTATCCACGATATTGATCCGGTAGCCGTTCCAGTCCACCGCGGTGTTCTTGGCGGTGATGGTGATGCCCCGTTCGCGCTCCAGATCGTTGCTGTCCATCATGAGGTTGCCGTGATCCTCATGCGCCGCGAAGGTTCCGGACTGGCGCAGCAGCTGGTCGACCAGGGTGGTTTTACCGTGGTCGACGTGAGCAATGATGGCGATGTTGCGAATCTGA
>CAZZHF010000307.1:0-3687 GCA_964653545.1 uncultured Gammaproteobacteria bacterium
TTCTACCAGCGCTGGGCGGACCTGATGAACGCCAAATCCTGGTCCGAGGTGCCGCAGCGCTACACACCGCGCTACGCCGGCCGACCGACCTGCTGAACGGAGACGATCGCCCATGAACGCAATTGCCAAGGACGTGCAGGCGGCCACCCAGCCGCCGTCGCTGGAACTCGTCAGCGAAGTCCAGCAGTTCTACTACCGAGAGGCCCGTCTTAAGGACCGCCAGGACTATCGCGCCTGGCTGGCGTTGTTGACCGACGACATCCACTACTGGATGCCGGCGCGTGTGCAGCGCTACCGGCGTGACGAGCGCCCGCCGTCCCGCCTGGACAGCGCCTACTACAACGACAGCATGCGCGAGCTCGACAAGCGCATCACGCGCCTGGAAACCGACACCTGCTGGACCGAAGACCCGGCCACGCGAACCGCCCACCTGGTGCACAACGTCGAGGTGGAACACACCGAAAACGCCGACGAGTACCGCGTGCATTCCATCTCGGTCGTGTACCGCAACATGAACGAGGACGAGGAGCACACCCTGTACTGCCTGCGCGAGGACCTGCTGCGGCGCGTGGACGGGCAGCTGCGCGTCGCAAGGCGCCTGCTCACCCTGCAACAGAACATTTTCATGAACAAGAGCCTGAACGTATTTCCCTGAGGACACCGTCTTGATCGACTATCTGCGTTATTACCTGTGTTCGCTGGTGGTGCTGGCCGGCGTGATGGGCTTTGTGCTGGGCGGCTGGTGGATGTGGGCCGGCGTGGGTACGTTCTTCCTGCTGGCCGGGCTGGATGCCGTTTCGCGTCCGGACCATTCCGTGCGCCGCTTTCGCCACCCGCGCCTGGCGGACCTGCCGCTGTACCTTCACTGCGCACTGATGGTGGCGCTGTACGCGGCGTTTGCCTGGCGCATGCAGGCCGGTATCGGCGTGGAGGGCACCGTGCCGACCCTTTTGGTGCTGGCGGGCGCCGTCGCCTCGCTGGTGTGGCTCAACGCGGTGCCCAACGTGCCGGTGGCGCACGAACTCATGCACCGCAAGGACTGGTTCTCGCGCGGACTGGCCAAGTTCATCAGCGCCATGTTCGCCGATGCCCACCGCGACATCCCGCACCTGTACACGCACCACATCCATTTCGACACCGAGGCCGACGCCGACTACGCGCCGCGCGGCAGCAGCGTTTACCCGTTCATGTGGCGCTGCACGCGGCGAAATTTCGAGGAGCTGCTGACCGCCGCTCGCAAGCGGCGCGACGTCACCGGCGCAGCGCTGTGGTCGCCGCGCAACTTCCTGTTCTGGGAAATCGCCCTGTTGCTGTCGATCCCGCTTGCGGTAGGCATGTATGGCGGCGTGCTGGCCGGCGTGCTGACGCTGGTGGCGCAGATCAGCAGCAAGTTCTTCCTGGAAGCGCTCAATTACCTCCAGCATTACGGCCTCGTGCGCGTGCCCGGTTCGCCAACGCGCCTGCACCACACCTGGAACCACCTGACCTGGATCGACCGCACCATCGGCTACGAGATCACCACCCACGTCGACCACCACATCGACCCGGACCTGCGCTTCGACCAGCTGGTACCGCACCCGGACGCCCCGCAGATGCCGAACCTGTTCGTGTGCGCGGTCAGCGCCTTCATTCCGCCGCTGTGGTTCGGGCGTATTGCCAAACCACTGCTCAAGGATTGGGATCTGCGCTTCGCGAGTCCGCAGGAGCGGGAAATCGCCCGCGAGGCCAACCGCAAGGCCGGCTGGCCGGACTGGTTTGCAGACCCATTGCCTCAGAACCCGGCGCAGGCCGCGTGAGCAAGCCGGTGCCCAGCCAGTTGACGGCCATCAAGAGGGCGAGTTCGGCAGTCTGTGATCATGGTCCCATACGGTCCGGTGATGGCCGATTTTTTACCCGGCGCCCGCTCGGGTCTGGTGCACCGACGCCCCGATCAGCGCGAAGCTATAACCGAGAGAACCCCTGAAGATGGCCCTACAAGCCGACGTCACCGGTGACACATTGCTACGGCCCTATATGCGCGCACCGACCCTGGCCGTGCCGACCACGCTGCTGGCAGTTGCCATGCTCAGCGGCATGGCCGGCGTCTGGTATCTCGCCCTGACCGGACAGATCAGTTACTGGACCGGTGCGCTCATCAACGGCCTGCTGGCCTATGGTCTGTTCAGTCCAATTCACGACGGCGCCCACCGCGCCATTTCGCGAATCGGCTGGCTCAACGAGGCGATAGCCGACGTGTCGCTGGTGTTCCTGTTTCCGTATGCGCCGATGTCGTTGCTGCGCTGGCTGCACAATCAGCACCACGTTCACGCCAATGGGGCCGAGGATCCTGATCGGTTCGAACACGATGCTCCCTGGTGGCAGGTTCCCCTGCGCTGGGCCTTCTTTGACGGGTATTACATCTACTATTTCTTTACCCGCGGGCAGCATCTGGTCAAAAAGCACAAAAAGGGCTTGATCGGGTTCTACACCAGCCTGGTCCTGGTGGTGGGCTTCCTGATCTCACAGGGCCTCGGGTACGAGTTGTTCATGCTGTGGTTCATCCCGACCCGGATCGCGCTGTTTCTGATCGCGGTGGTTTTCGTCATCCTGCCCCATCACCCGGCCCTGGTGAGCCATCAGGAAGACCCCTACCTGGCCACCACCATGCGCATGGGCTGGGAATGGCTGCTGACGCCCTTGATGGTGTATCAGAACTACCACCTGATCCATCACCTGTACCCGACCGTGCCCTTCTACAAGATGCACAAGGTCTGGCATTTGAGCCACGACGAACACAACAAGCACCATGTGAGCTATCAGACGGCGTTTGCCCTGGAGCCGGAAAACATCGAATTGCACAGGCGGTTCCATGCGCCGGGCAGGACGGCAAGCGACACACCGGCCACAGCTTCAGGCGCCTGATTCAGCGCATCACGTATCGGTCGTCCGGCGTGGCGCGGGGTAGCACTTGGGCGGCCGAGTATTTGGCTTGCGCGGCCGGCCTCGCCGGACCCATGCAGTTGTAGCAATTGACTCCCCGGCTGATGGGCAAGCGATGCACCTCGACATCGCATCCGCGGCGCTGCCAGGGCCGGCGAAGGGTGCGTTATGCTAGCGGCCATGACCAGCAAGCGTAAGTCCGAAGCGCCGGCCACCGCCGCCACCGAGGCCGGCGCACCAGCGCCCGATTTCGAGGCGGCCCTGGCCGAACTCGAAACCATCGTCGAGCAGCTGGAACGCGGCGAGCTGAGCCTGGAGCACGCACTGCGTGATTTCGAACATGGCGTGCAGCTGGCCCGCAGTTGCCAGCAGGCCTTGAAGACCGCGGAACTGAAGGTTCAGCAACTGGTCGAGCAGGATGGCCAATTACGGCTCGAAGGCTTCGAGCCGGCCGAGTAAGCCCACCCGTGTCGCTGGATGATTTTCTCGCCGAGGTCCGTCGGCGTAGCGAAGCGGCGCTCGAACGACTGTTGCCGCCGGTTTCCCTGCCCGCCGCCAACCTGCCCGCCGCCATGCGCTATGCCGCGCTGGGGGGTGGCAAACGCCTGCGCGCGGCCCTGGTGTACGCCACTGGCGAGGCGCTTGGCGCTGATCAGGTTGCACTGGACGCCCCGGCGGCGGCGGTGGAGTTGATCCACGCCTACTCGCTGGTGCATGACGACCTGCCTTCCATGGACGACGACGACCTGCGCCGGGGCAAGCCCAGCT
>CAZZHF010000308.1:0-3686 GCA_964653545.1 uncultured Gammaproteobacteria bacterium
CTACATGGTTGGTGGCGCCTTTCTTGGGCTGGGTTACTGGGACATGCCCTATACGATGGCGGCCATGCTGGTGCTCCTGCGCCGTTTGCTTGAAGGGGCCAGGTCGCCCCAGATCGCAGGGGGTTACGGCTCTTTGCGGCGACCGGAGGTTGGGACCCGGCCGGTGCCCGCCGTGCAAGGTTGAACATGGGTGAGCACGGACCCGGCCTGCGTCGGTGGGTTGCGGATCGGGCCAAGCGATCGGACTGCAACACGTCTGCCCTCGCGGCGAGCGATCGGCGCGGGATGCATCGAAGTCGGGAGTTAGTGTGACGTTCGGCAGCCGATTCATGTTTCTCCCGAGGTCTTTGGCTCTTTTTGCTGCGCTTTGCGTCACGGCACACGCGCAGTTCACCGCTGAATACATGCCTCTGGAACCGTCCCCGCTGAAGGTGGCGACGTCCTGGTATAGCGGCGCGGTGACCAGCGATGGCCGGTTCATTTATGGACTTGGCCATAGCCATAATTCATATGGCGACAACAGCTTATGGGCTTTCGATCCCTCCACTAACAGCCACACCAAGCTATTCCCAAGTACCGGCAACAAATGGATCTCGCCGGCCCCCGGCGAGAAGTATGGCCATTGGGCGACGCTGGATCCGGCCAAGGACAAGGCGCTGTACGCGTTCTTTGGCGGCCCGACCATCGAGGCGTTAACTAACCGCAACAATCATCAGGCTTTCTACGTCCCCAGCCGCAATGAATTCTGGGTGGTGGCGGGCACCACGTTCTATCAGAAAAGTCCGTATTTCGCCGGCCGGTTCAGTCTTGAGACGAATCGCTGGATCAATCTGTCAGGCAATATGCGTGAGTTCAGCGCGGGGTTGATTGCTGGCAAGCCGGGCTGGGTGGCTCCAAACGCGGCCACCGCGGTGTGCAAGGACCTCGACACCGTGGTGCTGTTCGGCGGCATGAACGGCACCGGCGGCGTGCGCATCATCGAGCCGAATCCGGCGGGTCCAGAGCCTTACCGCTGGGCGCTGGCACCCAAGCCGCCGATTCACCTGCCGGCCGAGAACGTGCGCCACAACGCTGTGTGCGTAGGTGACACGCTGTATTTTTCGACCGCGCAAGAGAGGGTGGTTGGTGCCAAGTGTTGCCGCACGCCCGATCCGGGTCCGTTCTGGTCGTTCCATGTCCCGAGTCGGACCTGGACCCGCCTTGCCGACGGCCCGCCGGGAGGTTACTTCTCGACCTTGACCTACGATTCGGACGCGAAGGCCCTGCTGTATTACGGGGGTAGTGCTAGTAACCGGCTGTGGGTCTACGACCTTATCGCCGAACGTTGGACCGATCTCACCGGCACCGTGCCTGGCCTGCCGCGTGCCGACATGCATACTGGTGGCTTCGTCCCCGGTTTTGGGCATGTGTTCAAGGGCGGCAAACGGTACGATGCGAATGGCCGTTCTCAAGGGTACACCGCCAGCTCAAAAATGATGGTGGTGCGCCTCACGCCGCCCCGCGAGCGATTCCCGTCACTCGCGCCCACGCCGGCCGCCGCCGACGCATCACCAGCCACCGGCTCGATAGTGAATCATGGCCGCGCCAACCAAGGGGTAGACCGGGCGCCGGAACCTGAAATCGACCAGGCGCGCAACCGCCACGCGCATTCAGGTGCCTGGCTTGGTGGGCGCCGGCCCAGCTCCTCCTCGCTGGCCGCGGCGAGGCGTGGCGAAACCCCGGATGCTGTGGAGGCGGCTACCATCACGCCTGAGGGCAAGACCGCGCGCGGGTTGGCCCAGCAAGGCAGCATACGCAAGCCGACGCCCCGTGGCGCGCGGCGAGTGGCGGCTCAAAGCCCGGCACAGGCCGGCGGACGTCTGGTGTGGACGAAGATCCCACTTCCGGGCTACCCAAGCAGCCCCCAGGGCAGCATGAAGCACCAGCGCCTGGTCGAAGGGCCGGGCGGCCGGGTGTGGATACTGGGCGGCGATTGGGGTGGTGGTCCGCACCGGAATACTGGCCGGCAGGAAGTCTATTCATTCAACCCCTTATCCGCGACGGGCGACTGGCGACAGGAAGCGCCGTATTGCTTTCCTGTCGAGTCCCCTCAACGCATGGTGCACTGGCATACGGACGAGGCCGGGTTGGCCTGGGACAAGAAGCGCGGCGTGTTCTGGAAGCTGGCGGGCACGCCCTACGGGCCGGATGACGCTTGCCTGACGTCGGGACGCAGCGTGAAGGCCAAGGTCATTCAGTTCGATCCGGCCAAGCGCAAATGGCATGTCCCCGAAGGATTCGATCAGCGCGATTTTTGGTACGTCGGTAACGGTGTGCTCGACCCAGAGCGCGATCAGCTAGTGCAGATCACCGATACGGTTGCGTGGCACCTTGACCTTCAAACCGGCCAGTGGTCGCGGTACCCGTTACCCGCGGGGCCCCATCGATTCAACGCCATAGCGGCCCGTGTCGGGCGGGGCGTTTGGTTTGTGAATCGCGACGAGAGACTCGAATCCTATGACCTGGATACGCACATGCTATCGGGTTATGGGCAATGGCCATACCCGAAAAAAAGCGGCTGGGGTATGGCGATGACCTTTGCGCTTGGGGGCAAGGTCTTGGCCATTTGGCCGACGAGTGGCCCGAAGGAGCAACGCCTGGCAGCTGTGTACGACCCGGCGACGAACCAATGGATCACCCTGGACCAGGGAGATGGCTGGGGCAATGCCGGCACCCTGCACAGCAGCGGGCGGGTGATTCTTATGGGTGGCGGTATCAACGGGCCTGCGCATCACAATAAGTTTGTGTGGGTTGGGCAGGTCAAGTGATCGAAAGCAGGCGGTCTCGGTCGCCGGAAGGAGTTAAGGCATTGTCGGCCGTGGTTGGCTGCTGGCGCCCCATAACGGGCGCCAGCGCAAAACACATCGCTTGGCAATCAATAAAAGATCGGGAATGACAGATCACCGAGAAGGCTTTGAGCGGGGTTGGCGGCGTCGGTTCGAGGCATGGGGTCAGCAGCATGGCAGCGATGCATCGATCGCTGGCTGGAGTGAGTCAGGCCTGGAGGCCCGACTGACTAACTTCGAGCGTCTTTGGTCCGCACGCATCGCTTCTGGTGACTGGCTGGATGCGGGTTGTGGTGCCGGCACGTATATGCGCTTTCTGGCGGGTCGTGGCGTCGAGGCGGTCGGAACGGATTATTCCTTGCCAAGTCTACGCAAAGCGCGCCAGCGCCTTAGCGGGGGCACGCCGCTGTTTGCTTCCGACGTGCGTGCCTTACCGGCCGCTGACGGGAGTTTTGAGGGCGTTCTATGTTTTGGCGTGATGCAGGCGCTGACCGATCCGCTGCCGGCGCTGAGCGAGTTGTGTCGGGTGGTGAAGCCTGGCGGGGAAGTATGGGTGGACGCGCTCAATTGCTACAGCGCGCCGCATCTGGTGCGGGGATTCTGGCGCCGCTTGCGCGGCCGGCCGATGCACATGCGTTACGACTCTCCGTGGGAACTGGCGGCCCTGCTAGGCAGGGCTGGCGCCGTGGACGTGGAAATGCACTGGTTGCCGCTGGTGCCCGGTCGGTGCCGAGCGGCTCGCCAGTGGATGGGTCGGCCAGCGGTTCGTAAGGTGCTGGGTCGGGTTCCCCCGCTGGCGGCCCTCGCGAGCCACGCAGTTGTGCTGCGGGGTTATCGTCCGTTGGTAACCGCGTGAGGATT
>CAZZHF010000309.1:0-3682 GCA_964653545.1 uncultured Gammaproteobacteria bacterium
GCGGTTCCCGGCCAGGGTTAGCGGTTGGACTTAAGCAGTCGGCCCCGCTCGCGCTGCCAGTCGCGGTCGCGCTCGCTGGCGCGTTTGTCGTGGCTTTGCTTGCCTTTGGCGAGGCCGATTTCCACCTTGCACTTGCCGCGCTTCCAATACAGCGACAAGGCGATCAGGGTATAGCCGCGGCGCTCGACGGCACCGATCAGCTTGCTCAACTCATTGCGGTGCAACAGCAGCTTGCGCGTGCGCTGCTGGTCCGGCACGTAGTGGGTGGAGACGGTGGGTAGCGGCGTGATCAAGGCGCCGTGCATCCAGGCTTCGCCATTTTTGAGCATGACGTAGCTGTCAACGAGCTGCACACGCCCTGCGCGCAGGCTCTTGACTTCCCAGCCTTCGAGCGCAATGCCGGCCTCGAAGCGATCCTCGATGAAGTAATCGTGGCGCGCCTTTCTGTTGACGATGATGGTGGCTGTGTCGGCGCTGGGCATGGGCAAATTGTCGGCAAAGGAACGGCATTGTAGGGGATCGGCCGTGCCCTTCCATGGCCGGGGCGGTTGGTCGGGTCCGTTATCATGCGCCTGCGGCGAGCGCTGCCGTGCGATGTTGACTTGGGATAGGAGCGAATGGCGGCAGTCCGGGAGATACGCAAATCGGTGGTGGTGGCGCACAGCGCCGAGGAAATGTTCGGCCTGGTCAACGACGTGGAGTCGTATCCGCGGTTCCTGCCGTGGTGCTCGTCGGCGCAGGTGTTGGCGCGCGAGGATGGCAGCGTACTGGCCAGTCTTGACATGGCCATGGCCGGGTTGCACAAGCGCGTGACCACGCGCAATTTGTTGCAGCCGCACCGGCGCATGGAACTGCGTCTGGTGGACGGCCCATTCAGCCGCTTTCACGGCGTGTGGACCTTTGATGATCTGGCCGCCGTGGACCAGCCGCCCCAGGCCCGGGTGGGTTTTCACATCTCCTACGCGCTGGCCGGCCGGTTGCTTGGCATTGCGCTGGGACCGGTACTGGCAGTGGTGGCGGATGGCCTGGTCGACTCGTTCTGCCGCCGGGCCGATGCGCTGTTTGGTGTCCGTTGAATTGATTTCCGTGGAGCTTGCCTGCCCGACACCTGACGGGTACCGGGTATTGCAGCTGACCTTGCCAGTCGGTGCCTCGCCACTGGCGGCGCTGCAAGCCGGTGGCGTGGAACGCTCGCCGGATTGGACGGTGGGGGTGTTCGGGCGGCCGGTGGCGTGGGATACGCGGCTGGTCGACGGTGATCGGGTAGAGGTGTATTTGCCGCTGCGGGTGGATCCGAAAACGGCCCGTCGTCGCCGCGCTGCGGCCAATGAAAAAAAGTCTCGGTCGCGATGAAACTTTTCTCCCGCTGGCCGACTCTTAGTACACGAGACCTCTGCGAGGAATCACCCGCTTCCCCTCCCTGAGCGGGTTACCTTTCTGACCCGGCCACCCCTGGCCGGGTTTTTTTTGTCCTCGGTTACTGGTCGGCGGCGCGCTTACAGCGCGTGCCAATCGGCCAGCAGGGTGCGCAGCGCCGCCACGAAGGCCAGTGGCTGGTCCAGGAACAGGTGATGGTAGGACTCCGGAATGGCTGCCACCGGACCACGACGGTCCACCAGTTCGTGCACGTACTCACGTACCTCGGGTGGGAACAGCTTGCTCTTGTCGCCATACAGGATGCCCACGCGGCAGGTGACATCGCGCAGTTCCTGTGCTTGCTGGCCGACGGTGATGTGGGCCATGCCCCGGTCGTCGAACTTCCAGGTCCAATCGCCGCCAGGCGTTTGCATGATGGACTTTCGGCCGATGTAGTCCAGGACGAAGGCGTTGTGGCAGGGTTGCTCCGGGATTAGCCGAAAGCGAGCCAGCGCCGCCTCGAAGTCCGGATAGCTGCGCCGTGGCTGGCTCAATGGGTTGCGGGCGGTCCCCGGAAACTTGTACCCCGGCGGGCGGATGGGCGAATCGACCATAACCAGACCGCCGACCCGCTGCGGGCGGCTGGCGGCGGCCCGAAGGCACACGGCGCCGCCCAGGCTGTGGCCGATGAGGGTCACCTCCGGCCCAAAACCCGCGTCGTCGCACACCGCCAACGCCTCACCGGCGAAGTCGTCCATCTGATACTGCTCGCGCCGGCCGCTGTCGCCCATGCCCGACAAGTCCATGGCGGCGACCCGGTGATCCACGGCCAGCCAGGGCGCAATGAAATCCCACCAGTGGCTGTGCGCGCCACCGCCGTGGACCAGCAGTAGCGGCGGTCCGGCCTCACCCCAGGTCTGGTAGTGAATGTCACAGCCGGTTACGGTCACCCGGTGTGGGCTGCCCGCAGTGGCGACTGCTTCCGTGAACCAAGCGGGCGCGGGAACAGTCATTTCTTCTGGAACTTGCGGAATTCGGCCGGTCGCTTCTCGTTGAAGGCGCGCACGCCTTCCTTGGATTCGTCGGTGTCGTAGTACAGCGCCAGGGCTTGCAGGCCCATGGCCGCCTGGCCGCGGATCTGTTCGCTGTCGGCGTTGAAGGAGCGTTTGGCGATGGCCAGCGCTGTCGGGCTCTTGGCCATGATTTCGGCGCACCAGGCGGCAACCTCGGCGTCGAGTTTCTCGTGTGGGACCACCTTGTTGACCAGTCCCATGCGTTCGGCCTCGTCGGCCGTATAGCGGCGGCACAGGTACCAGATTTCGCGGGCCTTCTTCTCACCAACGGCGCGCGCCAGGTAGGCGGTGCCGTAGCCCGGATCGACCGAGCCCATCTTGGGACCGACCTGGCCGAACTGCGCCTTGTCGGACGCGATGGTCAGGTCGCACAGCAGCGCCAGCACGTTGCCACCGCCGATTGCGAAGCCCTGCACGCGGGCGATGACCGGCTTGGGCACGTCGCGGATGACGGTGTGCAGCTCTTCCACCGGCATGCCGACGGTGCCGCGTCCGCCGTAGCTGCCGGCATGGGATTTCTGATCACCGCCGGTGCAGAACGCCTTGTCGCCGGTGCCGGTCAGCACGATGACGCCGATATCCGTATTCCAGCCGGCGCGCTGGAAGGCGTGTATGAGTTCTTCCACGGTCTGGGCGCGGAAAGCGTTGTAGACCTCCGGCCGGTTGATGGTGATGGTGGCAACGCCGTCCTGTTCGAGGTAGAGAAGATCCTGATAGTCCACGAGCGGGTTCCTTGAGTGGCAGCGAGTGACTGAATCAGCGGCTGGCGGCGCGCAGTTGCGTGCCGGTGCCGACGAGACGCTTGAGGATATCCGGCGGCGCGAAACGCGGCCCGGCGCTTATCGCAAGCGCCTCGCATTCGGCCACGAAGCGGTCCACGCCGACGGTATCCACGTAGGCCAGCACGCCTCCGGCCCAGGCCGGAAAGCCCCAGCCAAGCAGGGAGGCCACGTTCGCATCCGTGGCGTTGTCGACCACGCCCTCTGCCAGGCAGCGCGCCGCCTCCACCGCCTGGATGTGCAACAGGCGCTGCTTGATGGATTCCACGTCCGGTTGCTGTGTGGCGCGCGGGAACTGTTCGGCCAGCCCTGGCCATAAGCGCCGCTGGCCGTCGTTGTAATCGTAGAATCCTTTGCCGACCTTTTTGCCGGCCCGGCCCAGCTTGTCCACGAACAGTTCGATCACCGGTGCCGACACCGGCGGCGTGTAGTCGGCGCCAAGGTCGGCGCGCGTCTGTACGATGACCTTGTGAA
>CAZZHF010000310.1:0-3644 GCA_964653545.1 uncultured Gammaproteobacteria bacterium
CGAACTGCGCGATTACGATTACCCGGAGGCGGCCATTCGCGACGCGCTGACACGCTTGCCCAAGGTGGCGGGTTAGCCCGCTGGCGCGGCCGCGCTCAATCCAGGCGTTTGCGCACCCGGGTAACGGCCAGGGTGAGCGCGATCGCGGTGAACAGCAGCAGCGCGAGCAGCGGTTCCCACAGCGTGGTGATGCTGACGCCGCGCAGCATGATGCCGCGCACCAGACGCAGGAAGTGCGTCAGCGGCAGACCCTCGGCGATCCACTGGGCCGGGCGCGGCATGGCGGCGTAGGGGAACATGAAGCCGGACAGCAGTATCTGCGGCAGGAAGGTAAAGATCGCCATCTGCAAGGCCTGAAACTGGCTGCGCGCCAGCGTTGACAGCAGCACGCCCAGCGCCAGCGACGCCAGGATGAACACCAGCGCCGCCAGGTACAAATCCAGCCCGGAGCCGCGGATCGGTACGTCGAACAGCCACCAGCCGAGTCCGAGCACCACAGTCACCTGCAGCAGGCCAATGCCGATGAACGGCAGCAGCTTGCCGAGGGTCAGTTCCCACGGCGATACCGGCGTGGCGATCAGCATTTCCAGGTTGCCGCGTTCGCGCTCGCGCACCAGGGCCGAGGCGGTGAACAGCACCATGGTCATGGTCAGGATCACGCCGATCAAACCGGGCACCGTGTTCAGCGGCGCGCGCCGCTGGGGATTGTAAAAATTCACCACGGCGATACCCGGGGGCGCGGGTCCGGCGCCCGGAAGCGGCGCGTTGACAAGCTGGCGCACGGCGGCCTGTACCGCCTGGTCGGATCCGTCGACCACGATTTGTGCCGGCGGCCGGTCGCGGCGCTCAAGGCGGGTTTCGAAGTCCGGCGGAATGATCAGCGCGGCGCTGATGTGGCCGCTGCCGAGCCGCGCATAAACCTCTTGCGGCGTGTGCAGCCGTTCGCGCAGGGTCAGCACCTGCGCGTGGGCCAGCAGCTGGGTGAATTCCCGCGAGCGGGCGGTGTTGGCCTGATCCAGCACGGCCGCGTCCAGCTTGCGCACGTCCAGGTTGATGGCGTAGCCGAACAGCGCCAGCTGCAGGATGGGAATGCCGACGATCATGCCGAAGGTGAGCCGGTCGCGGCGCAGTTGGCGCAATTCCTTGAGCACGATCGCACCCAGACGGCGCAGTTTCATGGCACTGGGGCCGCTGGACGGGCACCGTGCGTCGCGGCGACGAAGACGTCCTCCAGATTTGGGTCGGTGACGGCGACGCGGGCTTCGATGCCGGCGTGTGCCAGGTGGGCGGTGACCCGCGCGTCGAGCGCTACGTCGTTGACCGCCATCACGCGCAGGGCGGCGCCGATCTGCGCCAGCGCCAGCACGCCCGGCATGTGTTCCAGTGCGCGCTGCGCCGCCCGTGGCTGCGCGCAGTGCACCAGCAGCGTGGTCCCGGGCAGGGCCGCCATCAGCGCGCTCGGGGTGCCGTCCGCGACCAGCCGGCCGCGCTCGAGGATGGCCAGGCGCGTGCAGCGCTCGGCCTCGTCCATGTAGTGGGTGGAGACCAGCACCGTGGTGCCGGCATCCGCCAACTCGAACAGCGCGTCCCAGAATTCCCGCCGCGATTGCGGGTCCACGGCGCTGGTCGGCTCGTCCAGAAACAGCAGCTCGGGCTGGTGCAGGACCACGCCGGCCAGGGCCAGGCGCTGTTTCTCCCCGCCACTCAAGCTGCCGGCCAGTTGGTCGCGGCGCGCGCCCAGGGCGTAGCGGTCCATCACCTGCCCGATACGCACCCGGGCCGCCGCCCGCGACAGCTCATGCACGGCGGCCAGAAACTCCAGGTTCTCCTGAACGGTGAGATCCTCGTACAGGCTGAAGCGCTGCGTCATGTAACCGATGCGGCGTTTGAGTGCCTCGGCCTGCTCGGGCAGGTGTAGACCCAGCACCTCGATCTGGCCGGCGCTGGGCAGCAGCAGCCCGCACAACATGCGTATCGCCGTGGTCTTGCCGGAACCATTGGGGCCAAGAAACCCGTATACCTCGGCGCGCTGGATGTTCAGGTCCAGGCCGTCGACGGCGAGCACCCTGCCAAAGCGGCGCTGCAGGCCGCTCGCCCGGATGATCGGCGATTCAGTCTCGGTGATCATCGGCCAAGGGCTCGGCCTGCACCATGAGCCCGGCCGGCAGTTTTTGCGCCTCGGGGCCATCCAGCACCAGCTCGCCCCGGTAAACCAGCCGGCTGGCGTCGTCGCCCGCCAGCGCGAAGTACGGTGTGAAGCTCGCCTCGCTGGCAATGCTGCGCAACCTGGCCGTGAAGGCTTCGGCCACGCCCTGCACCTGGACCCGGAAGCGCGCGCCCTCTCGCAGTCCGGCGCGTCGGGTGGCGGGCACATAGACCCGCGCATACGGCGCTTCGCCGACCAGCAAGCTGACCAGCGTGGCGCCGATGGGTGGCTGGTCGCCCGGTTTGAAGGGGAGTGCATCCACGCGTCCGGCGCGTGGCGCGCGCAGGGTCAGGCGCGCGCGGGTGAGCTCGCGCTCGCGTAACTGCGCTTGGGCGCGGGCCAGCGTGGCGCGCGCCAGCGCCACTTGCTCGGCGCGCGTGCCGCGCGTCAGCTCACGCAACTGTGCGGTGGCCACGCGCGTGGCGGCCCGCGCCATATCGCGGGTGGCCCGCGCCTGATCGAGTTCCGCCGCGCTGGCCATGGCACTGGCGCGCAGCGCCACAATCCGCTCGTACTGTTGCTGCGCTTCGCGCTGCGCCGCGGCAGTTTCCGCATGGCGCGCGTGGGCGGCATCCAGGGTCTCGGGCCGCGCGCCGTGCAGCGCCTCATCCAGCTGTGCCTGCGCCTGGGCAAGTTCAGCCTGCAGGCGGCCAAGGCTGGCATCCATGCGGTCCGGGTCCAGTACGGCCAGAACCTGCCCGGCCTGCACCGTGTCGCCCTCGCTCACAGCCAGGCGCAGGACCGGCTCGGACACCTCCGCGGGCAGTGCGATGCGGTCCCATTCCAGCGTCCCCGGCAAGGGCTCGGGACCGTTTGAACAGGCGGCGAGCACGATCGCGGCCAGCAGCGTTGCGCCCCATCCCAGGCGCCCGAGAAGATGGTCGGGCTCACGACTGTTCACGGCGCCTCCCCAGCGGGTGCCAACCCCGGCGCCAACAGCGCCAGGGCGTGGCGCGTGAGCGCGGCTGTATCGATATCGGCCGCGCCAAACAACATTCGCCAGATCGGTGCCGCCGCCAGGGGGAAGATCGTCAGCCCGACCAGCGACACCACCAGCAGCCGGGGATCGAGCCGCGCGTTAAGCGCCCCGGCCGCTTGCGCGGCCGCGAAACGATCAGCCAGCAGGCGCGGCGCCAGCGGCGCGATCCGGTCCATCAGCAGCGGACGCAGGCTGCCCCCCTCCAGCAGAATTTCGCGCGCCCAAAGCGCGGGCAGCCAGGGCGCTTGCGCCACCACGCCGTGAAAGCCTTCCACGAAGGCGGTCACCAGGGCATTCACGTCTTCGCCGGCCGAGGCCAGGCGCCGGTGCAGCGTTTCCAGAACCGGCAGCAAGCGTTCCTCGATCACGGTCTGCACCAGCTGCTGCTTGTTGCCGAAGTAGTAATGCGCCAGCGCCGGGGTGACACCGGCTTCGGCGGCGATTCCGCGCAGGGTAGTC
>CAZZHF010000311.1:0-3638 GCA_964653545.1 uncultured Gammaproteobacteria bacterium
GTGCCGAAACTGCTGGTGTACAAGCTCTCGCGCTACCGCAACAGCCTGTCGCAGGTCATTCCCGAGCGCGTGCTGACACGACCACCAACCGCCGAGCTGCGCGACAACCAGACCGATCAGGACAGCTTGCCGCCGTATGACGTACTGGATGCCATTCTTGAACTGTACGTGGAGCAGGACCGCTCGGCGGAGGACATCGCCCGCAGCACCGGGGCCAGCCTCAAGACTATCCGCGAGGTGATCGGCATGGTTACCCGCAACGAGTACAAGCGCCGCCAGGCCGCTCCCGGTGTGCGTATCAGCCAGCGCGCCTTCGGCCGGGATCGCCGTTATCCGATCACGTCGGGCTTCAAGGAGCCACGTGCTGATTAGAGTACTGGCGCCCGGCGAGCCTATCCAGTGCGGAAGGCTTCTGGTATAAATGCCGGTCATTTTCTCGTCGGCAACTGTGTCGGCGCGGTCCGCGGAGATTTTCCATGTCCAGGGTTTGCGAGGTCACCGGCAAGGGACCTATGTCCGGCAACAACGTGTCCCACGCCAACAACCGGACACGGCGGCGTTTCCTGCCCAACCTGCAGCGCCACCGCTTCTGGCTGGCGGCCGAAAAGCGTTACGTCACCCTGCGCCTGTCGTGTCGGGGTATGCGCATCATCGACAAGAAAGGCATCGAAGCCGTCGTGGCCGATCTGCGTGCCCGCGGCATCAAGCCCTAAGGCCTCAAGGAGTACTCCGCCATGCGCGAGAAGATAAAGCTGGTGTCCAGCGCCGGAACCGGGCACTTTTACACCACCACGAAAAACAAGCGTAATACGCCGGACAAGCTTGAGATTCGTAAGTTCGATCCCAAGGCCCGCGCTTACGTGGCCTACAAGGAAGCCAAGATCAAGTGAGCTCGCGCGGCGAGCCGCGCCGCCTGCCTGTTAGGCCCTTATGACAGCCGAGGTTCTGATCGAAGTCGACGGCGTCAGCCGTTCTTTTGGTAATCGCGAAGTCCTTCGCGATGTGAGCTTCAGCGTGGTCAAGGGCGAAGTGCTGGGCTTTCTGGGCCCAAACGGCGCCGGCAAGACCACCACCATGCGGATCCTGACCGGCACCCTGGCGCCCAGCGCGGGACGCGTTACGGTGGCGGGAATCGATATGCTGGAGCAGCCGGTGCGCGCCAAGGCGCAGCTCGGCTACCTGCCGGAAACCCCGCCTCTGAACCGCGACCTTACGGTCGACGAGTATCTTGATTTCTGTGCCCGGCTGCGCCGTGTGCCAAGCCGCTCAGTGCGCGCGGCGCGGGAACAAGCCAAGGCGCGCTGCGGCCTGGGGGAGGTAGGAAGGCGTCTGATCGGCAACCTTTCGAAGGGTTTCCAGCAGCGCATAGGCATTGCCCAGGCCATCATCCACAACCCGCTGGTAGTCATCCTTGACGAACCCACGGTGGGCCTTGATCCGATTCAGATCAAGGAAATCCGGGCCTTGATCCGCGATCTTGGGCAGGCCCATAGCGTCATTCTGTCGACCCACATACTTTCCGAGGTGCAGGCTATCTGCAGCCACGTGCAGATCGTGCGCCGTGGCGAGTTGGTACTGAAGGCCGGCATCAACGAACTGAGTAACCACCTCACCGGCGCTCACCTTGAAATCGGCTTGCACCGCCCGCCGACGGCGCTGGAACTGTCCGCCATTCCCGGTGTGGACGGCGTGCACCAGCAGAATGATCGCTGGCTTATCCACTTCGCCTCCGACGCCGACCCAACGGATGCGTTGGTGCGTCACGCCGCGGCGGGTGACTGGGGTCTGTACGAAATGACCCGGCCCCGGCTGTCGCTGGAAGAGGTCTTCCTGGAACTCGCCGGCGACGACCGGCCGGTAGCGGAGCAGGCGGCATGAGGCCCATGCTCGCCATCGCTGGACGCGAACTGCGGGTGTTGTTCGCATCTCCCTCGGCCTGGGCCATGCTGGCGGTGGTGCAGGCCATTCTGGGCTACTTGTTCCTGACCCAGCTTGATCTGTACATCCAGCTCGGCTCGCAGCTGATGGCACTGCCCGATCCACCGGGGCTGACCGAGGTCATCGTGCCGGCGCTGTTTGGCAGCGCCGGCATCGTGCTGCTGATGGTGGTACCCCTGATCACGATGCGCAGCTTCGCCGAGGAGCGGCGCAATCAAACGCTGTCGCTGCTGCTGTCGGCACCCTTGTCGGTAACCGGCATCGTACTTGGCAAGTACCTGGCATTGATGGGCTTTCTGACACTCGTCACGGTATTGACCGCGGCGATGCCAGCGAGTCTGCTGCTTGGCGCACGGCTCGATCTTGGGTTGCTCAGCGCCGGGGTGCTCGGCCTGTGGCTTCTGCTCGGGAGCTTTGCCGCGCTGGGCCTGTTTATCTCGACCCTGACCTCGCACCCGATGACGGCCGCCGTGAGTACCTTTGGCGTGCTCCTGCTGCTGTGGATTCTCGATGCGGCGAGCAGTGGCGGTGGCCAGAGCAGCATTCTGCTGGGGCAACTGTCCATGCTGAACCATTACGACCCACTGCTGAAGGGCGTGTTCGATACCGCGGACCTGGCATATTTCGCGTTATTCATCGTTCTGTTCCTGGGCCTGAGCGTGCGGCGTCTGGACGCCGAACGCCTGTCCGGCTGACCCCGATGGCCGCCCCCCACTCAACACGTTTCGCGTTACGCCTGCAAGGCGTGGTGGCGGTGCTGTTGTTCGTGGTGCTGATCGGCCTGCTCGGCTATCTGGCCGAAACCTACAACCAACGCTACGACTGGACCGTGAACGGTCGTAATTCGCTATCGGTGGCCAGCCACCAGGTGCTCGACAAACTGCCCGGACCGGTCAGCGCCACTGTGTTCGCCCGGCCCAACGCCGAGCTCCACACCCGCATCGACGACCTGCTGCAGCGCTATGCCATCGCATCGCCCCGGTTCACGGTCAAGTTCGTCAATCCCGACCAGGAACCGGCGCGGGTCAAGGAACTTGGCGTTCGCGCCGACGGCACGCTGCTGCTGGAACTTGGCGAGCGGCGCGAGAAGGTCGAACAACTCGACGAGCAGGCAATCACCAACGCGCTGATGCGCCTGTCACGGCCCGGTGAACGCAAGCTGATGTTCCTGTCCGGCCATGGCGAGCGCAGCCCCGATGGCGAGGCCAACCACGATCTGTCCACCTTCAGCGCGGCGCTACGCGCCCAGGGCGTGGCTTCAAGCCGCCCGGACACCACCAGCGGCACCGAGCTGCCGTCCGATGGGACGCTGGTCCTGAGCACGCCGCAGGTAGACCTGCTGCCAACCGAAATCGCAGCCATCCGCCGCTTTCTTGAGGCCGGCGGCAACCTGTTGTGGCTGGCCGATCCGGGATTGCTGCATGGTCTCGCGCCGATCGCCGACGACCTGGGCCTAAGATTCGTGCCCGGCACGCTGATCGACCCGGTCGGACAAGTGCTCGCCGGCAGCGCCCACTTCGCTGTTGCCAGCGGGGAGAATTACCGCTTTCACGAGGCCCTGGCAGGGTTTGAGTTCACCACTCTGTTTCCACTGGCGGTGGGCCTGGAGCACGAGCAGAAGACCCCGTGGACCGCGACCGATCTGATCGAGGTCGCCGGCGCTGGCTGGGCCGAAATCGGTCCCATCACCGACACGGTGG
>CAZZHF010000312.1:0-3622 GCA_964653545.1 uncultured Gammaproteobacteria bacterium
GGTGAGCAATCGTTGACGATCACGAACTGGACCGGCGTGTCATTGCGGGCGGCCAGGGCGCTTTCCAGGCATTCGGCCGTGGCCGTGGCGCCGCCGTACACGGGTATCACCACTACAACCTGCTGCGGCACCTCGCCGCCGGGCGGGGGCAGCAACTGGGCGCTGAAGTCCAGCTCGTCTGCAGAATTGAGCAGCAGGTTGGCAAAGACCGATTGCAGGCCCGGTGTGCCCGCACCCGGGTGCTCCGCAAGATCGGCCGCTGCGCGTTGCAGAAGGTCAAATTGGTGGGCGACACACACGCGGGCCAGCGTCAGGCGGGTATCCAGATCGCGCACCTCGAATACGGCATGCGACGCCGACGCAGCGGGCCCGGGCAGATCCACGCTGAAGCCCACCTGCGCGTTGGACAGACCATGCGCAGACTGGACATCTGGCCGCGCGATGGACGTCACGGTCTGCGCCATGAGCGTCTGACCCTGATAAACGCCCAGGCGCAACGGCTTGTCGCGGTCGCGCCGCAGAGCCCAGCCCGACAGTGAACGCAGGTTGGCGCTGTCGATGTACAGGTCGTAATCCGGGCTGCGCAGCAGCACGGTATCGGTCAGCAGGGTATCTTGACCAAACTGCAGCTGCACGCCGTAAGCGTGCAGCTGGCCGTCCTGGGTCCAGGCGGGCAGTGGGCAGCGAATGATTACCGACCCATCCTGGGGCGTCATTCGTGGGGCCTGACTGTCTGTGCCGTCAATGTCCAGTGCAGGCACGCCGTCGATCACCAGGGTGCCGGTGGGCAGGACACCGGGCCAGCCGAGCAGCTGAAGCTCAAGGCAGCCGCTGCTCACGCGTGTGATTTGCGCCGACACCTGGGGCGTCAGATCCAGCTGCTGGGCAACGCCGGACAGGGTGTGCCCGGCCACCATCACCTGCACTTCGCTGACAAGCCGGCGCAGTGACGCAGGGGGGATGGCCGCTTGAAAGCCGGCCCGCCCGAGCGTCAGGTTGGCCGCGATCAGGTCAGGGCGGGTGATGTCGGGCGTGGTGGAGGCGACCGTGCGGCCATCCACCAGCACCTGAACTTCGGGTGGGTGGGCGGCGCCACGCAGCAGCGCCCAGCCAGACACCACCAGATCCTGGCCGATGTGTTCCAGGCGGCCGTCTGCAATGTACGCAGACACGGCCAGCGCGCGCTGGCCGCTTTGCTGCCCGGCCTGCCAATGCAGGACAATGCTCGGCGCATCGGGCCCCGCTGGCACAGGGCATGTCATGGCAAAGCCGGTTACCTGCCCCCCAGGTGGCAGCGTGATGGCCTGCACCACATCAGGGCGAGGGCGCTTGTCGATGCGCCAGGCGGGGTAGGCGCCGTCCACCTCCACCCCCACGCGGCCGTCCCCCCAGCTCCAGCCGGAGACAGCCAGGCTGCTGGGAGATAGCAAAACGCTGTCAATCTGGAGCAGGAAAACGATGCCGCCTGCGCCGTTGCGGACCTCGAGCAACTGATTCTGAAGGGCCGCGCTGGTCTTGCGGGCAGTTGCCTTGGCAGGGGGGCTGCGCTTGGCTGTTGTTGGTTTTTTGGATGCCAATGGAGTCTCCATCGCTTGGGTGTGGCATCTCAAATGTTACAGTTTTTAACCAGTTGCAGCAATTCGGGATCTGGTTGACCTAACCTCTCATCCGGCCATACCTTCGCGCATCGAGGGCGACAACTCGGATCTGGAGCAGGACTTCGGCTTGGGGCGCTAATAGGGATGAAGCTGGCGGGAGTTCCATCATCACGCCTGCCATTCCCAAGGACTACGTCGCCCGGGATCGCCCGACGCGGGCAACTGCACATGGCAACTCGATTGCCGCACTGCGCCAGCGCCGGAGCCATCAGCTGATCGCCCGACTCGGTCGATGTGCGTGTTACGGCAGGTCAAGCACAAAGCTACTGTTGTGACACAGTGAGATTAAGGAGCCTCCGCAACACTTGGTCGCAATTAGCGCTTGTCCGGGGGCGCGAGCCAACGGCGGGCCCAAGCCGAAAATCCGGTTCGCGGTGGGAATCTATCCAGCATTGACTGTGCATCCTTCAATGCACGCGCAAGCCGTTCAACCTCTGCCCGCAGTGACGCGCTGGATTCGAGGGCCTTCTCGGCGACCTGTCCCTGCTCGCCAGCACTGCGCTCCCAGGCAAGTCGCTGTCCGTCAAGCCATTCGTTGGCCTCCTGAAGAGTTTTCAGATATGCCTCGAGTTCCTGCGCTTTCTGCTCCCATCGGGTGCGCTGCTCGCTAAGCCATGCTATTTGCTCAACAAGCGCTGCCTGCCGCCGCACCAACGACAGTGACTGAAGCCAGTCCAGACCAACGGCGTGCGAGTCGAATGCAGGCGAAATGGCCCCCGACTTGATGCCGCCTGCCTCAGGCCTAGGCAACTCGCTCCGCGTGAGAAGCAGAAAATCGAGATGCGCCCTGGCAATATCGGCCACATGCGGCCGCTCGAGCCGCCATTCGAGATACTGGGGCGACAAAGCTAGTGCCGCTGGCACTAGGTAAGCGAAAAACAGTCCCGAAAGCGCCGAGCCCCGAACTGGCTCTCCCGGTGGTATAGCCAATAGGGGGGAATCCCCGTGCACGAATGTCTCTCTACCTAGGAAAATCGATTCGAACGCCACACTCGAGTTGATGGTGTGAACGACCGCGCAGCGAGACACAAACTCGAGGGAGTCCGCCGACTGGTCTACGTCGACGAACGGGAAGTGCTTAATTTTGAAATGCGCGCCCGGGTGGTCTCGAGCCAGCACGCGGCGATCACGCCCCGCGGCTTGCCAAGCTCGGTAAATGATGTCCACGCCATCGAGACCACGACCGAACGCGATTGTGTTGGAGTCGTCTTCTACTTGCAATGCCACACCATGCATGTATTGTGGTGCCTGACGCGACAGCTCACGCAGCTTATCTTCTGAAGCGGCCCACGCCCAGCGATTCTGGTCAAAGTCGATGTTGGCTGGCTGCCGCAAATATTCTCCAACCACGGTGCCTGCCGCACTGTTACCGTTGACACCGGTGAAGTCAACGTACATGGATGGAAAAAACAAGGGCGCGCGCAGTGGCCCCAACTCAAGGTGAATGATCGGAAGGCTGTAAAGCAGAGCCGCCTTTTTCAACGACGGCATGTTGCACCATACGATGACGGCACGAAGGCCGCGCGCCACTAGTTCTCGAAGCGTCGTCGCGTACCAATCGCTCAATTCCTCGTCAACCTGCGTTAGTAGAAGCTTGAAAAGGGATAGGGGGTCCTCGCACTGTCGCCCAAGCCGCATGCCTATCGAAATCGGAATCTGATGTTTGCACAAAGCATCAAGCTCTGCGCGTTGAGGCACCTTGAAGGGGATGCCAGCAAGCTCCATTTCATCGCCTGCTGGCAAATCTTCAAATCGCAAATGCGCGTCGTCCGCCAAAACCTGAAGCCCTTCACCAAGTCTGGACCGCAGCAGTAACAGCGGCGCCAGATGAATTGCCCCCGCGCCGCGGTCAACAAACGGCATCGGCGCGAATGCGAACATCGCGGGGCGCGCCGCAGCAGAAGAGGCAAGGTTGAGAGTCATCGAAACCTCAGTGCTTGTGATAGTCCGGCCTAGCCGCTGCC
>CAZZHF010000313.1:0-3596 GCA_964653545.1 uncultured Gammaproteobacteria bacterium
TCGATGAGGTCGACGGCTTTGATGAGGCCATCGGATTGTTTCACTTTGCCCGCTTCCATGGGGCCGCCGGAAACAAAAATGGCGGGAATGTTCAGGCGCATGGCGGCCATGAGCATGCCGGGGGTGATTTTGTCGCAATTGGAGATGCAGACGAGCGCGTCGGCGCAGTGGGCGTTAGCCATGTACTCGACGGCATCGGCGATCAGCTCGCGCGAGGGCAGCGAGTACAACATGCCACCGTGACCCATGGCGATGCCGTCGTCGACGGCGATGGTGTGGAATTCCCGGGCGATACCGCCAGCGGCATAGATCTCGCGCGCCACGATGTCACCCAGGTCCTTCAGATGCACATGCCCAGGCACAAACTGGGTATACGAGTTGGCGATGGCGATGATCGGCTTGCCGAAATCGCCCTCCTGCATGCCGGTGGCGCGCCACAGGGCACGGGCACCGGCCATGTTGCGGCCCTGAGTCGAGGTGTTGGAACGATAGGCAGGCATCGGGATGCTCCGGAAACTGATCGACGGCCGGGCGAATAGCCAGGCATTCTAGCGACGGCGGTATCGGCGCCGGCCGGCAAGTTTACAGACGACCTCTACCGCTGACCCCATGACCGCGCGTCCGACCGCCTCGTAAGGATACCTTTAGCTTCTCAACGCGATGGCTCAAAGATGGCGGACTCCGGCAGGTTTAGCTCGCCAAGCCAGCCATCTTGCCTGGCCGGCGCTACAATGCGTCTCCTGAACGCTCGAGCTGAAGACCCTTCAACAGGGCCTCAGGCGTGGACACTTCACAGGTAATTCACGCATGCACCGCAAAACCATCATTTCAGTAATCCTGCCAGCGATACTGGCACTTGGCGGCGGTCTGAGCGGCTGCGCGTCCAGCAATGCCGGCAACGTCTATTCGCGCAGCGAGGCGCGCCAGGCGCAAGTGGTGAAATACGCGACCGTCGAGGCCGTACAGTCAGTCCGGATCGAAGGCACGCGTTCCTATATCGGTACCGCCACCGGCGCTGTGTTGGGTGGTCTGGCCGGCAGCACCGTGGGCGGCGGCACCGGCCAGAAAGCCGCCGCGGTCGCCGGTGCGGTCGCGGGTGGACTCGCCGGAACCGCTGCCGAACAGGCACTGACCAAGGCCGACGGCCTGGAACTGACTGTTCGGTTGGAAAACGGGACCATCATGTCCATCGTGCAGGAAACGAGCGAGCAGCAGTTCCAGGTCGGTCAACGGGTCCGTGTGCTCCAGCACAACGGCACGTACCGGGTGTCGCCGTAGGGCGGGCCGACACGTGTCGAAACAGGACCTGGCCAAACAACGCGCTGCCGAAGCGGCGCTTGAGTTCCTGCCGGACGGTGAGGTGATCGGCGTCGGTACCGGCTCGACCGTCAATTACTTTATTGATTGTCTTGGCGCGGCACGTCAACGCATTGCCGGAGCCGTCGCAAGCTCGGTGGCGAGCGCCGAGAAGCTGGCGGCCCAGGGCATCGAGCTGGTTGAACTCAACAGCGTCGGCACGCTGTCGGTTTACATCGACGGTGCGGACGAGGCCACGCAACATCGCCAGCTGATCAAGGGCGGCGGCGGCGCTTTGACTCGCGAGAAAATCATCGCTGCTGCCAGCCGCAAGTTCGTGTGTATCGCGGACGAGTCCAAGCTGGTCGGCCGGCTGGGCACATTCCCAGTGCCGGTCGAGGTGATCCCGATGGCGCGCAGTTACGTCGCGCGTCAGATCGTCGCCCTTGGCGGACGGCCCACTTACCGTGCCGGCTTTGTCACTGACAACGGCAATATCATTCTCGATATTCACGGGATGGACATTCTTGAGCCGACCCAGCTCGAACAGACCCTGAACAACATCGCCGGCGTGGTCAGCAACGGACTGTTCGCAGCGCGTGGTGCGGATCTGTTGCTGATCGGCACGGGTAACGGCGTGCGACGCATCGGCTGACATACGCCAACACCAGTGCCATTGCCGGCTTTGTGCCGATGAGCTAAGCCTATTAGGCAGTCTGACCACCCAAGCCACATGCGACACTCGCGTGTAACAATCGACGGTCAGTCATCCGCCCCTGGGGGTTGCCGCGCGTGCCGAGCGCGATCCATTTCAGCCAGCTTCGGCATCATCTGCCGATGTCCACATTTCCCCGAAACCAGTTGGTTGAACTGGCGCGGGCAGGGCGTGTCGCAGAACCACGGGACCGTAGCCTTGTATTCGACCTGGCCAGCGAGTCCGTTGGAGACTCTCTGTATTTGCTGGCCGGGGAGGTCAGCGCGGTTACCACCGGCGGCGTCGCCGCGATCGTCGAGTCCGACTCCCAGGCTGCCGTCTATCCGCTCAACGATGGCCGTTTCCAGTCGGTTACGGCTTATGCCGATGCCGTCATCCTGTATTTGCCGTTCGACCTGATTGATCTGCTCGCAACCTGGGACCAGCTGGCAGTGGTCGAACGCCGCGGCGGCGAACGCGATGCCGGTTTCTATAGCCGCGGGATACCCCGCCGCTGGCGTCACAGTTTCTTCGCCGCGCTACGCAGCACACCGCCGGCACATATCGAGGCGTTGATGCAAAGCTTCGAGCCGCTTGCGGTACAGGAGCGTCACGTGCTGGCTCACCAGGGCGAGGGGATTGATCATTTCTATGTCATCGATAGCGGCACCGCCCTGGCAACCCGCGAGAGTCCCGGCGACGACGGCGAATCAATAGAACTGTCGGAACTGAACGAGGGTGAGTGCTTCGGTGGCGAGGCCCTGACCTCGGTGTCCCGCAGTGCCAGCACCGTGACGATGATCAGTGACGGGGTGCTGCTACGCCTGGCACAGCGGGATTTCGCCCGGCTTCAGGAGCCGCCGACGCTAGCCATGTTGTCGCTGTCCGCAGCCATTGAAACGATCAGCAATGGCGCGCGCTGGCTTGACGTGCGCCAGCGTGACGAATGGCAGCACGCACACTTGCCCGGCGCCTACAACCTGCCCCTGCAGGAAATCCGGCTGCGAGTAAACGATCTGGATCCCATGCAACATTACGTTTGCTACTGCAACAGCGGCCGGCGAGCCGCGGCTGCGGCCCAAGTTCTGAACCACATGGGCATTCGCGCCAGTGTCTGCGATGGCCGCTTTCTGAACATCGGCAGCTCGTAACCGCGCCGGCGCCCAAGCGGATGCAACTTCTGTTTGTTTTAGCACTCAAATGGCCCGAGTGCTAAACTTCTAGCCGTTGATCGCACGGGAGGCCATCATGTCCACAGCTCTCACCATTCCCTTGTCGCTGCAAGCCGTTGGCAACCTGAACCAACTGGTGCGCGCCGCCCATCAGGCACCCTACCTCACCGCCGACGAAGAGCACGCGCTCGCGCTGCGCCTGCACCAGCACAATGACCTTGAGGCCGCACGCCAACTGGTTACCTCGCACCTGCGTCATGTGATTCATGTCGCCCGTGGCTATAACGGTTATGGCCTGCCGCTGGCCGACCTGATTCAGGAAGGCGCAATCGGCCTGATGAAGGCGGTGCGCCGGTTCGACCCGAATCGCGGGGTGCGCCTGGTGTCGTTCGCCGTGCACTGGATCCGCGCCGAGATTCACGAGTACGTGCTGC
>CAZZHF010000314.1:0-3592 GCA_964653545.1 uncultured Gammaproteobacteria bacterium
ACCAGGGCCACATCGCGGTCAAGACCTGGGGCTTCGTCGGTAACTGCGCCATGATCCTTGGAACGCCGTATATCCATATGTCGGTGGCCCACGGCACCGCGTTCGATATCGTCGGCAAGGGTATTGCCAGCCACGAGATGATTTTGACCGCCATGCGCCAGGCCGCCAGCCTCGCGGGTGGTCATGGTTTCTATCAGGAGCCTGCCGTAGCGTGATGGCACCGCCGGTCGTCGCGGGTCTGGCCGCTGTACTGCTGGACCTCGACGGCACGCTCGCCGATACCGCCGCTGACCTGGCGCGGGCGCTGAACACGCTGCGGGCCGAGCATGGCCTACCCGCGCTGGCGACGGCCGAGCTGCGCCCGTACGTGTCGCAAGGCGCGCGCGGACTGCTGGGGCGGGGGTTTGATCTAGACGTGCAGGACGCCCGATATGGTGGCTTGCGCGATCGTTTTCTCGAGATTTACGAGGACTGCTGCGCGCGTGAGGCGCGGCTGTTCGATGGTTTCGGGCCGGTACTTGCGGCGCTGCGCGACCAGGGTTTCAAGTTCGGTGTGGTCACCAACAAGATCGAGCGCTTTGCATCGCCTCTGCTGCGAGCGCTGGGTGTGTCACCGGATGCGGACTGTCTGATTACGCCGGACCACGTCAGTCGCCCCAAGCCCGACCCGCAGGGTGTCCTGCTGGCCTGCGCGCGCTTGGGCGTGGCGCCGGCGGCCTGCGTGTTTGTGGGGGACGACCGGCGCGATATCGAGGCCGGCCGTGCCGCCGGAACCCGCACCGTGGTGGCGGCTTACGGTTACATCGCCCCCGGCGAGGAGCCGGATCAATGGGGCGCGGACGCCTGTATCGACTCTCCGGCGCAATTGCTCGCCCTGTGTCAGCGTTGGAGTGCCTGATGCCCGCCCCGGACCTCGTTGACATCATCCTGCACAAGGCGGCGCGCAGTCTGGAAGTCCGGTTTGCCGATGACCAGGTGTTTCAACTGCCAGCCGAATATTTGCGCGTGCATTCGCCTTCCGCCGAGGTGCAGGGCCATGGCCCTGGGCCGGGCGTGCTGGTTGCCGGCAAGCAGGATGTCGGGATCACGGCGCTGGCGCCAATCGGCCATTACGCGCTGCAAATCACCTTCTCGGACGGCCACGACAGCGGCTTGTTCAGCTTCGACTACTTGTATCGTCTGGGCACCCAGCACGACACTCTGTGGCAGACCTACCTGGACCGGCTGGCCAAGGCCGGCCAGCTACGCCAGCCTTGAGGTCCCCGGGGGGAGCCATGATCGCCAGCGTTGATGCCTTTCGCGCCGCTGCGCAAGCGTACTTGCCGCGCATGATTTTCGATTTCGTCGACGGCGGCTCCGAGCGGGAGACCACGCTGCGCGCCAATTGCGCCGATTTCGAGTCCCTGCGCTTCGCCCCACGCGTATTGACCAACGTCGCCAACGTTGAGCTTGGCACCACCCTGCTGGGCGAGCAGATCGCCATGCCGCTGGTGATCGCGCCCATGGGTTTGTGCGGGGTGGTGCGGCCCGAGGGCGAGCTGGCGCTTGCCCAGGCCGCAAAGGCGGCAGGCATTCCCTGTGTACTGTCCACGGCGGCGACCCACCCGCTTGAGGCGGTGGCGGCGGCCGCCTCGGAAAACCTGTGGTTCCAGCTGTATATCTTTCGCGACCGGGAGCTCATGCGCAGCCTGGTGGGTCGGGCGCGCGAAGCCGGTTACCGCGCCCTGGTGGTGACCGTGGATCTGACCCGCGGCGGCAAGCGGGAAAAGGACATCAGAAACGGATTTACCGTGCCGCCGCGCTTTAACCGGCGCACCGCCGTCGATTTGTTGCGTCACCCCAGATGGCTGCGGCGCATGCTGCCGCATCGCAACATGACCATCGGCAATCTGGTGGGCTGGGGCGGTCACAGCAGCGACGTGGTGGCGCTCAGTACCTTCATGAATACGCAGATCGATCCGAGCATTCACTGGGACGACCTGACCTGGCTGCGTCAGGAATGGGATCTGCCGCTGGTGGTCAAGGGCATCCTGCACCCGGACGATGCCCGCCAGGCGGTGGCCTGCGGCGTAGACGCCATCATTGTTTCCAATCATGGCGGCCGCCAGCTTGACGGCGCGCCGTCAACCATCAGCGTATTGGCCGAGGTGATCGATGCGGTGGCCGGAGCCGCCGAAGTGATTCTGGACGGCGGCATTCGTCGCGGCGGCGACGTGCTCAAGGCGCTGGCACTCGGTGCCCGGGCCTGCATGATCGGCAAGGCCGCGTTGTATGGCCTGGCGGCGGACGGTCAGCCAGGTGTTGAGCGGGTGCTCGCCATCCTGCGCCAGGAGCTGGACATTGCCATGGCACTGTCAGGTAACTCGCGAGCCTCCGCGGTGCGACCGGATACGGTGCGTCGGGTTTAGGTCCGCGTCACCCAGTGGCATCCGCTGCGGTGAATGATGCCAGGCGGCCAGTGCGGATCGCCCATGATAGATTTCCAGGACTTCGGATAAACGATCGCCGGTCTAGCCAGGCACAGGCAGTACGAGCAACGAGGAAGGAGGGGACATGAACGCACCCAGCGGACGGCCAAAATGCGGGCACACCCAGGCCTTTGGTCTGGATACCGGCCCGGTGAGCACGGCTACCGTGATCACGCCGGAGTTTTTCGAGCGCGAGCGCGAGGCGATATTCCGTCACCAGTGGTTCAACCTGCTCAAGCGGGCCGATGAGCTGCCCAATCCGGGAGATTTTTTCGTTCGCGACATTGAGGTGCTGGGGGTCTCGGTCATCGTTGCGCGCGGCGCGGATGGCCAGCTACGCGCGTTCCACAACATATGCACCCATCGCGGAAATCGCCTGGTGCGCGCCGCCGACGGTTGCGTCAAGGGTTGGCAGTGCGATTTCCACGGCTGGACCTACGCCACCGACGGCACGGTGCAGTTTGTGCCGGACGAGGGCCAGTTCTTCGACTTCGACAAATCGCGGATGGGCTTGCCGCCGCTGCACCTGGATACCTGGGCCGGTTTCCTGTTCGTGAACCTCGACGCGACGCCCCGGCAGACCCTGGAACAGGCGATGGGGGACTTCAATCAGGACCTGAAGCCGTTCCCATTTGACGAGATGATTTGCGCAGGCCGCTGGCGGTATCGCGTCAACGCCAACTGGAAGGTGACCATGAACGCCTTCCAGGAGGGTTACCACGTGGCCTTCGTGCACAAGCGCTCGGCCCCGGACGCGTTTACCGGAACCGACAATCCTTACTGCAACATCAGCCACATGAAATTGCAGCCGAACGGCAACCAGCACCTGTCGGTACCTGGCAACCCGGCTCATGATCTGTCGCCGACCGAGCAGATCGCCTTCAAGTTCGGTTCCACGTTCACCCAGGGCACGGGTGGTCGCGGCGCCTATCCGGGTACCCAACAGGACAAAAGCGACGACTGGGGCTTCGAGCTGAACGTTGTGTTTCCGTTCTCGCGCATCAATGTTGGGGCCGGCTGGTACTACCTGGACGCCTTCTGGCCGGTGTCGCAAAACGAGACCGTGTACGAGTTGGCGTATTACTTCCCGAAGCCGAAATCGGCGGCCGAGATGATCAGCCAGG
>CAZZHF010000315.1:0-3565 GCA_964653545.1 uncultured Gammaproteobacteria bacterium
GCACGTTGGCGATCTGCTGCATCATCATGATCGGGAACACGTCGATGATCACCAGATTGATGCCGTCATCCCATTCCATTTTGCCCTTTAGCAGGCTGCCGTCTTCCAGTTGGTAGGTGCCTTCCTGGTAGGTGTGGGCGGCTTCCTGCATGCCCTGCTGCCGGGCCGCTTCGTCCTCCTTGCCAACGTAGGTGTAAAAGCAGGTATGCAGGCCGTCTTCGGTGATGTGTAGCTGGCCTTTCTGGCTGGCCCGAAACAACCCGAACGTGGCAAAGAATAAATGCAGCAGGCTGGCGTGATAGCCGTCGCGCGGGTTCTCGGCGTACAGTTTCCAGTTGCCGCGCATATGCTGGTGCTGGTGGCCGAGGATCTTGATCGGCCGGTTGAAGATGCGGCGCATGAACTTGGCCACCTGCGGCCCGACGTAGGTCTCGAACGGCGGCGTTTCGTCGCTGAAGCTGACGAACAGCACGCCGCAGAAGTTCTCGACCCGCAGTTTCTTGGGCCGGATTGCGTCCATGTCGAAATCGGCCGGCATGCCGCCCTGGCCGCTGATGCCGCGCTGGAAGGGCACCGCGATCAGGCGCCCGGTCAGGTCGTAGGTCCACTGGTGGTAGACGCAGTAAAAATTGTCCGTGTGGCCCAGTTTGTCCTGGCATATTTTGGCGTTGCGGTGCGCACAGCGGTTCACCCAGGCATGGATGCTGCCGTCGGTGTCGCGGCTGACGATGATTGGTGTGTCTGCGACCTGGGCGGTCTTGTAGTCGCCGGGATTGGGCAGTTCCACGTCCAGGCCAACGTAGTTCCACACCGGGCCGCGGAAGATACGCTCCTGTTCCAGGGCGTAAATGTCCGCGTCCACGAATACCCGGCCCGGCACGCGGGTGACGCTGTCCTGCTGTCCGGGCCAGTCCACGGCGGCGACGGGTGGGCGTTGGATGGCGTTCATGGCGGTTCTCCTGATCGTCGTTATGGGCGTGTGTCGGGCTGCGTGGGTGCGTAGAGGTGCCTATCTTAAGTCCGCGGTGCGGGGTCGTGGGCGCTGCAATCCACACTGACCCAGTGCCGATCCTCCAGGCACAGGGCGCTCAGCTGCCGACCCCACACGCAGCCGGTGTCCAGCGCGTAGACGTTGTCCTTGTCGCTGATGCCAAGGCTCGACCAGTGGCCAAACACGATCGGCGTACCGGCGCTGGCCCGGCCGGGCAGGGCGTACCACGGCAAATAGCCTTCCGGTTGCGTGCCGGGTGGGCCCTTGGAGCGCATCTCGTAGGTGCCGTCCGGTCGGCAAAAGCGCACCCGCGTCAGGTAGTCGGTGATCACCCTCAGTCGCCGCCAGCCGTGCAGGTCATCATGCCAGCAATGGGCGCTGTCGCCATACATGTGCTTGAAGTAGCCGTCGGCGTCGGCGGCCAGCGCCGTTTGGACCTCGCCGGCCAGCGCCGCGGCGGCGGCGATGTTCCAGCCTGGCGCCAGCGCCGCATGGACCATCGCCATGCCCAGCCCGGCGTCGTAATGAAATAGCGGGCGACGGCGCAGCCAGTCGAGCAAGGAATCCGCGTCGGAAGCAGCCAGAACTTTATCCAGCGTGTCGCCGCGCCGCAGGTGGCCGTGGCCGGCAGCCACCGCAAGCAGGTGCAGATCGTGATTGCCCAGCAGCGTGACCGCGCCGTCCCCGAGTGCGCGCACAAAGCGCAAGGTTTCGAGCGACCGCGGGCCGCGGTTGACCAGATCGCCGACCAGCCACAGCCGGTCACGGTCGGGCCGAAAGTCGATAGCGCCCAGCAGCGCCTGAAACGCGTCGAAGCAGCCCTGAATGTCGCCGATTGCCCAGGTGGCCATGCACCGATTCCGTCATGGAAGAACGGCAAAGGTACACCGCACACCGGCGAGTGGGTCGTCCGGGGGTGCCCGCTCAGCCCAGCGACGGCTCCAGAAAGGCCGTTTGCAGATCCCGGTCGTACCACGACAGGGCCTTGGGGAGTTCCGATTCGCTCCACACCACCGGCTCGAATTCGCTGTGCACCTCGGTGACGCGGCCGCCGGCGCACAGTTCCAGCCGCGCGCCGAACGGATCGAAACAGTGCAGGGAAAAGGTTTTGCCGTAGGACTGGCGGGTCGGCCCGTAGCGGTCGATATCCGTACCCGCTTCGCGCAGGTACATGCCGGCCAGCAGGATGTCGTTCGGGTCTTCCTTGGTAAAGGCGATGTGGTGCAGCCGGCCGGCCGGGCCGGGAAAGACGGCCAGTTCCTGGCCGCCGACTTCCTTGGACATGCGAAACAGCAGCGCCGACAGGAGCTTGCCGTCGGCGCTGTCGATGCGTTCCGACACCACGAAGCCGAGTGCCTGGGTCAGAAATGCCACCGCCGCTTGCGGGTCCGGCGCCGTGAAGCCGACGTGGTTCAGGAAAAACGGTGCCGGCGTGCCGCGCAGGGCTCGGGGCGTGACCCAGTCCGGCGAGTCGTAGCCGGTGACGTAGCCCGGCTGCGCCATGTCGGCGTACAGGCGCAGGCGCGGTCCGCCGGGGATGGCAAACGCGACGCTGGCGCCCAGGCTCTCCAGCTCTGTCCCGGCCAGGCTGCGTTCCACCGCGACGCCCGCTTGCTCGACAAGGCCGGCCAGGCGCGCCAGATCCGCGTCGTCCCGCACCTGAAAGCCGATCTCGACCAGGCGGTTGTCGGTGCTTTCCTCGAGCACCAGCGAGTAGGCGAACGGCTCGTGCCAGCAGCGCAGGTACAGCCGCCCCGGCCCGCGGCGGGATTCGAGCAGGCCGAACTGCTCGCAGTAGAAGGCCCGGGCGCGCAGCAAACGCGGGTCGGCCAGGGCCAGGCGCACGTAGCCGAGACGGTGGATGCCCTGGTGTTTCAGAGCCATGGTTTGCCCCTCAGGTGACTTCCGCGAAAAAGCTTTCCGGCACCACGCTCTCGTAATAGAAGGCCCCGCGCGGGAATTCCTGCGCCTGCCACACGATGGGCGGGACCAGGCCCGGCACGCCGCCGGCCTGGTAGGCGCCGTTGTAGACCTCGTTGCGGTTGCCGGCCGGGTCGAAAAAGTAAATGGTCGTCACGCCCGACACGCCGTGCCGGGTGGGGCCGTATTCCATCATCGTGGTGCCGGCTTCTTTCATGATGTCCACGGCGCCGATGACATCGCTGCGGCTTTCCAGGCCAAAGGCAATGTGGTGCAAGTGGCCGTTCGGGCCGGGCGCGACGGCCAGGTCGTGCATGGTGTGGCCACAGGTGGTGAAGGCCGCAATCACGCTGCCGTCCGGTGCTGTCACCTGCTCGGAGAGGTTGAAGTCGAGCACGTCGATCAGGAATTGCGCCGTGTCGGCCGGCCGCTCGCCGGCCAGCAGCAGGTGGTCCAGGTGCGTCGTGCGCGCACCCGGCTTGCCGCGTGGCGGCACCGGGTTCGGGTTACGCATGCCGGTGGCGTAGCCGATCTTGTCCAGGTGATGCAGCAGGCGCATTTCCTGGCCCGAAGGCAGGGTGAAGGCAATCGCCGCGCCGGCCCCCAATATATTCCCGGCGGGAACCTCACGCACCGCCATGCCGCGTGCCTGCG
>CAZZHF010000316.1:0-3552 GCA_964653545.1 uncultured Gammaproteobacteria bacterium
GAACGCCGCCGTCAGCAGCGTGAAGGGCACGGCGTCCGGACTCTCGAAGGAAGCATCCTTGCCGGAGATGCGCGCGAAGGTCGCAATGTCGGATTCACGCGTCTGCGCCAACATGAACTGGCGCAGCGGCGCCGAGGCCTTGACCGCGGCATCGGGCAGGGTCAGTTCTTCCTGAAGGTACGGCTGCAATGCCTCGCCGTTGATACGCGTCAGGACCGGGCCCATCACGAACAGCGTCAGCAACAGCGCCAGACCGGCCAGGATCTGGCTCGACGGCGTCTGCCCGGTACCCAGCGCCTGGCGCAGGATGGCCAGTACCACCACGATGCGGGTAAACGAGGTCATCGCCAGCAACACCCCAGGCAGCAGGGTGAGGAAGGTCATGACCGCCAGCACTTGCAGGCTCACGCTCCAGCTCTGCCCGCCGTCCGCGGCCGGCGTCAGCGTCAGCGCCTGCAAGCCGGCCTGCGCCAACACCGGCAACGGGGTCAGGAGCAGCAAAGCGAGCCACAGCCGCTTCACGACGCGCCCTCGGCATTGGCTTCCCGCGCGGCGCCAAGTCGCGCGGCAAAGCTCTCGTGCGCCGCCTCCGGCGACCGGCTCACATTGCTTTCACCGAGCAGCATCAGGGTCTGCACCCGTCCGGGCGCGACACCGACCAGCAGTTGTCGGCCGGCCACTTCAAGCAGCACCACCCGTTCGCGGGCGCCGAGGTTCAGCGCCGCCAGCGCGCGAATGCGGCCGCCCAGCCCGGGGCGCGTCTGCATGCGCTTCAAGAGCAGATACAAACCACCGATCAGCGCCACCACCACGGCCAGGCTGACCACCATCTGGCCACTCGCGGCCAGCGCCGACGGCGCCGCCCAGGCCGACATCGGGCACAGCAGCAGGCATGGCAGCGAACGGATCAAGCGACACTCCGCGTGCGCTCGACCGGGTTCAGGACCTCGGTCAGGCGGATGCCGAACTTGTCCTCGACCACCACCACCTCGCCCCGTGCCACCAGCGTACCGTTGGCCAGCACGTCCAGAGGTTCACCGGCCACGCGGTTCAGCTCCACCACCGCGCCCTGGCCCAGCGCCAGCAAGCGGGCGATGCTCATGGATGCCTGGCCGACCTCGACCGTCAGGGTGACCGGAATATCCAGAATCAACCCCAGGTCGACATCACGGCCACCGCCAGCGACAGGCGCGGCGAGAGTCGCTGCCGGTGCCGGGGTCAAGGGGGGTACATCGACTTTCGGCTGGGCAGCCACCGTGTCCTGCGCCAGCTCGTCATCCACTTCAGCGTTCATTGGGACCGTCCTCCTGTTTCGCCATTGCCACTGCGTTTCAAGCGCCGGGTCACCGAGACCGCGTTGCTGCCGTTACTCACACCAAATTCCCCGACAAACAGCGCCCGCCCGTCCACTTCCAGACGGGCGTTCTCGTCGCGGTCAAAAACGAGTACGTCGCCGGCCTGCAAGCCCAGGACCTGGCGCAGGCTGGAAACTTTCTCGGCGACGATGGCGCGCATCGACAGCGGGCTTTGCAGCACACGGCTGGTGAGCGCCGACCGCCAGCCACTGTCATCGGGCGCCTTGGCCGGCACCCCGCCGCGCAGCGTTGGCCACACACCCTGTAGCGCCGGCAAGGGGATGGCCAGGCGAAAATCCCCACCACCGCCCAGCACCGCCACCTCGTAGCTGTGCACCAGGACCATCTCCGCCGGATCGATCAACGACACCAGCAACGGATCCACATCGCTGCTGGCGACCGACATTTGAAGCGGCAGCACCGGAGCCCAGGCGGCCTGGAGTTCCGGTATCAACAGATCCAGCAAGCTGCCGAGCATGCGCCGCTCGGTGGGCGTCAGATCGCGGTTGGCGGGCCCCGGAGTGGCCCGTCCACCACCGAAGAAGCTCTCCACCACGGCAAAGATCAACGACGGGTCCAGCGCGAGCGCTGCCGAGCCCGCCAGTGGCGCCATTTCCAGGCCACAAATGCTGGCGCGCGCCGGCAGGCCGTGTACAAACTCGCGAAATTCCTGGGTCTGGGCACCACGCGACGAAACCAGCGTCTCGCGCCCCAAATAGACGGTCAACGCCCGACTCAGGCCCTCGCAGAAGTACTCGGTAACCCGCTGCAGTGCCGGCAGGTCGGTGCCATCCTGAAGTGGCATGCGGTCGGTCAGGTCGTACGGCTCCACCCCGCCACCGCGGGCGGGGCGCTTGGCCGTGGTCGGCGCGCTGTCCAGCAACGCGCTCAACTCGGCCGGTGACACTAGCTCGTCGTCGGCCATGTCACTGCATTACGAAGTTGGTGAAATACAGGCCGTCCACATCGGTAGGCGCATGCTGGGCCTTCAGGAGCGCCTTGAGTGTCGTCAGCGCCTCGGCGCGCAGCGTCTCCTTGCCCTCTCGACTGCTCAGCGTGGCGTAGTCGGAACTGCTGAACAAAATGATCAGCTGGTCCCGGATCGCCGGCATATGCAGCTTGACCGCCTCGCCGACCGCCGGATCGCGGCTCATGACGTCAACCGACACCTGCAGGAACCGAATGGCTCCGTCGTCCTCGAAATTCACCACGAAAGGCGGATCAAGCGGCGTATACGCGGCCGGGGCGGTCGCTTTCTTCGGGGCTGCATGCTCCCCGGCCGCGGGCTTCTCGGCAGCCTTGTCGCCCCCCATGAGAAACATACTCAGGCCCACGCTGGCGCCCACCAGCACAAGTCCACCGCCGGCCATGATCAGCAGTGATTTCATCCCTCCCTTCTTCTTGGTGGCTTCGCCGCCCAGATCCAAGTCTGCTTCTGCTGTTGCCATGCCTGATCCGCTCCTGTCCAAAAGGTTCGGACTGGCTCAAAGCAAACAGGGTGCCAACTTGATAACGATCTTATTTACAATCAGTTAAGGAATAGCCCTGGCGCAGGCGGCGGCGTACCGCACGCCTTTTGACGCGAATCCCAAGGCCAAGTGACGGCAATTTGACAGCCATCGCAGCAGCGCTCGGGTTCAGCGTCGATCGGTAACGAACGACAGCGGGCGAACCAGTTCTCGCCCGGGACGGCTTGCATCGAAGATGAAGCAGCGCCCCGGCCGCCGGCCACAAAGGCTCTCGAAGTCTGGCGCCTGGCAAGTCCAGGAGGACGTGTACCAGTGCCCCTGGGGAAGCGCTGAATACTTCAGGGTCTGCCTAGCCCGCCGCGGGAACCCCAAACAAGCCTTGAAAGTGCACGATGGCCTGCGGGTTGGCCAATGCATCGAGGTTCTTTACCGGCCGGCCGTGGATGGCCTCGCGCACCGCCAGTTCGGCGATCTTGCCGCTGATGGTGCGCGGGATGTCCGCCACCTGCAGGATGTGCGCCGGCACGTGGCGCGGGCTGACATCGGCCCGAATGGCGCTGCGCAGGCGCTGGCGCAGGGTGTCGTCCAATGCAAGCCCATCGGCCAGGCGCACGAACAGCACGACTTCCACGTCATCGTCGATCTCGTGGCCCACGGCCACCGCCTCCTGAATTTCGGCGAAACGCTCCACCTCGCGGTACAACTCGGCGGTGCCGATACGCACGCCG
>CAZZHF010000317.1:0-3534 GCA_964653545.1 uncultured Gammaproteobacteria bacterium
GATCGAACTCCCGACCTTCGCATTGCGAACGCGACGCTCTCCCAGCTGAGCTACCGCCCCATGATGATGGCTGTGTTTGGCGCCGGAGCGGTGAGGACCCACGGGGCTTGTCCCCGCTCCGAATCGGCCGGCAGTGTACCATGTGCCCCATCCCAGCCGACACGTAAATCCCGCCCGCGAGGAGGACTCAAGAATGCGTATTTCCAGCCATTTTCTGATTGCCGCGGTCATCGTTGGGTCGCTCACAGCATCCGCTGGCGACCTGGAAGACGGCATTGCTGCCTTCGAGAAGCGTGACTTCAATACCGCCGTTCGCCTGATCGAACCGTTGGCCGAGCAGGGTAATGTCGAGGCGGAATACTTCATGGGCACGTTCTTCATGTATGGCCACGGCACCGCGATGGACCCGCCGCAGGCCAAGGTGTGGTTCGAGCGTGCCTACGGCCATTGGGAAACGCAGGCCAAGGGCGGTAACCCAGCTGCCATGGTGGAAGTGGCGATGATGCTGACCACCGGCCTCGGTATCACCCGCGACGACAAGGCTGCCGTCCAGTGGCTGCGCAAGGCCAGCGACCTGGGTTACGCAGAAGCCTGGGCGGAGCTCGGTGAGCTATATGTCGAAGGCGCCGGTGTACCCAAGGACGTGGCCGAGGGCGAGCGTCTGCTCAAGAAGGCTTCGGCTGCCGGTAGCGAACGCGCTGACGAGATGCTGGCCGCGCTTACCAAACGGGTAGAACCGGCAAGCCACTGATTAGCTGCCGTCAGACCGTTGCCCCACACGCTCTGACGGCGTGATTCTGCTGGCCTATCTGGCGGTCGGCGCACTGGCCGGCCTGATCGCGGGCATGCTTGGCCTGGGCGGCGGCGTGGTCATCGTGCCGGCGCTGGCGCTGGCTTTTCCGCTGCTTGGGATTCCCGCCGACGTACTGATGCATCTGGCAATCGGCACCTCTCTCGCGGTGATCGTGCCAACCTCGATGTCCTCGGCCTATGCGCACTACCGGCGCGGCGCGGTCGACGCGCCACTGCTGCGCCTCATGGTGCCGGGCTTGCTCAGCGGCGCTGTGCTGGGCGGCCTGTTGGCCGACACACTGCCAAGCGATCTGTTGAAGCGGGTGTTTGGGGCGTTTGTGCTGGCGGTGTCGGTCCAGATTTTCTTCAACGCGACCGCACCGGGACGACGACCATTACCCAGGGCCGCCGGGCTGATGGTAACCAGCACGGTCATTGGAACAGCCTCAACACTGCTGGGCATCGGTGGCGGCAGCCTGACGGTGCCGTTCCTGACCTACTGCCGGATGGACATGCGTCGGGCGGTAGCGACCTCGTCGGCCTGCGGTTTGGTACTGGGCGTGGCCGGCGCGGCGACTTTTCTGTGGGCCGGACGCGATCATCCGGGGTTACCTCCCGGCGCCTGGGGCTATGTCTACTGGCCGGCGTTTATCGGCATCGCCGCGGCCTCGGTGGCTACCGCCCCGCTGGGCGCCCGATTGGCGCACAGCCTGCCCGTGATCTTGTTAAAGCGTGTGTTTGCCGTTTTGCTGGCCTGCGCCGGGATACGCCTGCTCGGTTTTTGAGAAGCCGGACGCCACCTAGCGCCCGACGCAGATCGGAACCGCGCCTGCCACGAAGCCGAACCCGCTCTCATCTCCCGCTCTTGAAGAAAGAGTTGTCCGGTAACACCACGCCGACTTGCGCCGCGTACCGATCCCACTCGCGCCGCAGAGTATCGAGTCGCTCGGGCTGTTCAGCCGCCAGGTCGCGTGTCTCGGCGGGATCATTCGCGATGTTGAACAGTTGCCAGCGCGGTGGTCCAAATGGCTCACTGATCCAGGTAATTTTCCAGTCGCCGCGGCGCAACGCCCGCATTCCAAACAGCTCAAAGCCGATACTTTCATCCGCGGGATGGACCAGCGCGGCCTCGCCTTTGAGCAACGGCCACATGGAGCGTCCTTCAACCCCTAACACGACGCGTCCCTGGTAGGTGTCGGGCGCGACCAGTCCGGCGCTTTCCAGAACGGTAGGCATCAGGTCGCGCACCGTCAGCACCGCGTCGTCGGGCGGCGATACCTTGCCAACTCCTGGTCCGGCGACAATCAGCGGTGAGCGGATGCCCCCCTCGCTGATGAATACCTTGAACAGGCGAAACGGACTGGACGAGGCCACCGCCCAACCGGGGCCGGTCGAGGGTCGTGAGCCCTGCTTGCCCAGGTTCTGCAGCCGATTGTCCGAATTACGCGCCACCCAGCCGGGCGCCGAGAGTGGGTTCTGCTGTAGCGTGATGCCGTTGGCTCCGTTGTCGGAAAAGAAAATGATCAGGGTGTTGTCGTAAATGCCCTTTCGTTTGAACGCCGCCAGCACCCGACCCACGTTGGCATCCAGGTTCTCGACCATGGCCGCGTAGATCTCCATCGACCGCGCCGAGGCGCGCTGCTCGTCCTGGCTCAAATCGTCCCAGGCGGGCACATGCGGTGGCCGCGGCGACGCCGACACGGACTGGGCTACCACGCCCAGTTCCCTGGCCCTAGCCAGGCGCTGTTCGCGCAGCTTGTCGTAGCCTCCGTCATAGCGGCCCGCGTACTTGTCCAGCCATTCGTCGGGGACATGCAACGGATCGTGAGGCGCGGTAAACGCCAGGTAAGCGAACAGCGGCGCATCGTCCTGCCTTGCCTCGATCCACTCGATCAACTTGCTGGCGTAGGCGTCCGAGGAATAGAAATTGGCTGGAATCTGTACCGGGCGTCCGTTCTCGCGGTAGACCGGCGCGTAATCAATGGCATAGGGCGCCTGGTCGCCGAAGTGGCTGGCAGCCCCACGCAACATGACGAATGAGCGATCAAACCCAAACCGAGACGGATCCTGTTCGAGGCCCATCCCCAGATGCCATTTACCGGACACCAGAGTGGTGTAACCGCCATCATGCAGCAGCTCGGACAACGTAACCGCGCGCCTGTTCAGGTAACCCTCGTAGCCGGGCACACCGCGCTGATTCGGCTGCAGCAACTCCTCCATGGTGCTCAGGCCAACGCGGTGATGATCGATGCCGGTCAGCAACATGGCGCGGGTCGGCGAGCAGGTGGCCGCCGTATAGAACTGGGTAAAGCGGCGACCCTGATCGGCCAGGGCATCCAGGTTCGGCGTTCGAATCTCCCCGCCAAAGCCGCCCCAATCGGAATAGCCCATGTCATCGGCGACGATGATCAGAACATTCGGCCGCGCCGCCGCCAACGCGCCGCCACCAACACCCACCGCCACCAGGCAAACCAGCAGCTGTCCAATCCTGTGGATTCTTCCGATCGTCATGGCTCCCCCTGTATATCTTTTTTCTTCACGCGCTACCCGACCCTGTCCACTGTCAGAAGCGTGGACGTTTTAGTTTCAAACCCTGGCCCTGAGGGGCATGGCAACGCCCCCCGTGTGGCGGCGCCTAGCACCAGCCCGCGGCCTTGCCCAGCCGCAGGTCAGCGTTTGCGATAGGTTACAAAGCTGTAGGCGTATATATTGCGTTCGTCGGCGGGGTGATCTTCACGCGCC
>CAZZHF010000318.1:0-3507 GCA_964653545.1 uncultured Gammaproteobacteria bacterium
CGCATACGGCCTGGTCCGCCGGGTCATGCAAGGCGAGTTTCAGTCGGTCATGGTGATCCGGTTGCCGGCGAACCAGAAGGCCTGTTCGGACAGTTGCAGGATGACTGCAAACGCCATATCACGTCGGGAGATCTACTGAGCCGGGATGCAACCCTGGTTCGCTTCGCGTTCGGACAACCGAGGAACAGTTGTGCAGGGATCCCGAGCGCCGACGGAACCATGCCCTTCATCGATGAGTCGTTGCCCCGTAGACCGAACGTGCTGTGCCATGGCTTTCTGTCCGGCTCTGCGCTTGGGTGGGTTCGGAACTCAGCCAAAGGCGACGTCGCGGAACGGGCTGGCGTGATCACGACAGACAGATGGACGGTCCGTCAGGTCGCTGGAGTCGGTCGCACCCGGCGTCGCTCGCTCGAGTGGAGGGGCTTGACACTGAAACGGAAGCGTGGGACATTTCATTCATGCCGTTGGCTCATACTGATACGTCGCATGCGTCGGTCCACCGAAGCCGGTGGATGTGGATGGCGTCGGTTACCCTTCTCGTGGCTCCCATGGCCACGGCCCAGTTCATCAACCATCGCGTCAGCGGGGCCTCGCGCACCGACCCGAACGAGGGTAGTGCGCGAGGTTACAGTCGCCCCTATCGCGGATTCAAAGCCGCGCGAGGCGCTCGCGGCGCGTTTAGGTGCGCTCTTTGGTTGATCCCCTTTTGTCGCCTCGGTCGCGGCCATCGCTTACTTGACCGGGCGCCATGCCCGGCTATCGAGAGGAAAAATGACATGAAATTCATCGTCGACTCGCGCGAGCAGAACAGTGGCATCCCGGCGTTGCTGCGCGAAATGGCCATCGACTTCGAGATGGCAGAAATGGCCGCGGGGGATTACCGGATTTGCGACACGCTGATCGAGCGCAAATCAGCCAACGACCTCGCCGCATCCATTCTCGATGGGCGCCTGTTCGGCCAGATCGAGGCCATGTGCGCCGTCAGCAGCAAGCCGATCCTTCTCGTGGAAGGCAGTCTGGCCAGTGTGAGAAACCAGCTGCACGAGGACGCACTGGCCGGCGCGATCAGCGCCCTAGCGCTGTACTGGGATGTCGGCTTTATCGCTACAGCAGATACACGCGGGACTTCGCGCCTCTTGGGCCGCTTGTGGCACCACTCGGTCAACGGCCTGGGCTACGAGGTGCCCCTTCGGGTGGCCAAGGTCAAAGCCCAGCCCGGCGCCGAAGGCGCTGCTGCGGTCTTCATGGTTGAAGGACTTCCGGGCGTTGGGGCTGAGACCGCGCGCAAGCTGATCACCCATTTCGGCAGCGCAAGGGCCGTTTTCGGGGCCACAGAGGCCCAACTCGTTCAGTGCAAGGGGATAGGCGCCAAAACGGCTGCAGCGATCTGTGCGGCCCTGGATTCGCGGCCTGTCCAGTTCAGGTCCACCAAAGGGCCAGCAGCGCAGCTCTGACCCTGGGCGTTTGCGCGCCTGACTGCGTCATCGGGGCGCCGCAGTTTGCGCCACCAGCAGTTCGGCGGCGTAGGGAACCATAAACGCCATGGACTGCTCCGGCGCCGCGTTCAGCCAGGCCGTGTACTGATCGTCGTGCAGGATCACCACCGATCGCTTTTCGTCGGTGGGCTTGTGGAACTGGTTCATCAACGAATGGCTGTCTGCGTTGACCGTCAGCATGGTGAAGCTGTGAATTTCGGTGCCCTTGGGATCTTTCCACCAGGCGTACAGGCCGGCGATGCCCATTGGTGCGCCGTCAGCCCGGCTGATGCGCGCGGACAAGGCATTACCCGAGCGCCAGTCGGGCTCGTAGATGGCCTCGGCCGGAATGATGCAATGCCGGGCGTAGCGCCAGGCGTCCCGAAAGCTGGGCTTGGTCGCCACTGTTTCTGTGCGCGCGTTGAAGGTGTTTCGGCCCAGCTTCAGGTCTGTCGCCCAATGCGGAATGAGCCCGAACCGTCCCACCAGCGCTTCGCGCTCGGGCACGGCCTCATCACCGGCATCAGCATGCTGCGGCCGGCGCACCAACAGGCCCTCGTATTGTGGCCACACGTCGACCTTGCCCATGCTGGAGGGCGCGGCCACGCCGAAGAAGCGCTCAAGGCGTTCAGGACTTTTCAGGTTTTCGTAGTGGGCGCACATGTAGTTTCAAAAGTTGGAGCGGTAACCTGATGAGATTCTCACAGGATCGGCTCACAAACCCGACGCAGCACCAGACAATGGCTACGCTGTGTTCCGGTAACTGCCCACCGGACAGGGCAACAAACTTTTCCGTCGTACTTCCGTTCCGGTAACTGCCCACCGAACAGGGCCACAAACCCTGCAGCCGAACATTAAAGTTGCTGTGCATGTTCCGGTAACTGCCCACCGGACAGGGTCACAATTCGCTAATAAGTGAGCAAGATGGTTAGTTCCGGAAATTGCCCACCGGACAGGGCTATAGGCTAACTCACAGGAAACTGATTGCAAACTTGCAATGGTGGGGCCGCCAATTGGGCGATGCATAACGCCTCATCCCTCAGCCCGATTATCGGAGGTTCCTACCCGTATGTGTGTCACCTGGTGGGGGCAACCGATCCGCCCAAAAAAGAAAAGCCCCAGCACTTGCGGCGCTGGGGCTTCTCGTCTGAGACAGATCCTTTCGTCACACCCCCATCGGCATGGCCTGGTGAGCTGTCGCCTTGTGCATGTACCTGCGCACATGCTCAAGGATCTTCTCACCACGCTGCGTGCGCAAGGCGTGAACCTTTGCACGGGGTGAACGCTGCCGGGCGAACCACAGCGCGTCTTCGATCGGAACCTGCGCCTGACTCATCACCTTCGGCGACAACGGCGCATCGATTGTCACAGCGGTTGGGACCATGGGACTCTCCTATCAGAAACCGGGCATGTCGCCCCTTCTTGACGCTGTTTTCAACATCAACAAGGAGCGACACGTTCCGGCTCGCAAGGAGAGCCCATGGCCCATAGCAGTCAAGTAAACGATCTTGGAGAGTCTTCCGGGCCCCATGCACGCAAGCGTGCGCGGAATCGAAAAAAACTAACTCAAGCCTACTTGGCTACTTTCTGGATGCAGCGTGCCGCATCCAGAAGCCATTTCAATACCAAAACCAAATACCTCAACCCAAATTGCCTTGCGGCAAGTGCTGTTGCACGAATGCTTCAGCGGTCCGTTATGGCGGTCACGAGAACCGCATTGAGTGCCAAAAGGCAAACAAGGCCTCAAATATATCAGCCAATTTCGCCTTCCTGAAAATGATTGACTTCAACCTCGCTGGCTTGTGCACAGAAGCTGCAAATAACGTGTGGATAAGGTCGTCCCCTGGTGTCCAGGGGTCCATTTGATTTCAGTGCAGAAAGTGACGGTTCGTGCCTCCCCGCAGAGCGAGGATTGGCGCGGGGTCTGCTCCAGGGGCGAGCGTAAGTGCTTGTCACGCTTTGAGTTTCTGTTGGTCTCCTAATCGGTCGCTGAGAGCCTGTTTGCGTGGTCGATTTCAGCTGCCAGCACTCG
>CAZZHF010000319.1:0-3499 GCA_964653545.1 uncultured Gammaproteobacteria bacterium
CCATCGGAAAAGCGTGGTTTTCCGATGGCTCACAAAATCAGTGGCTTACAGCCACAGATTTTGGCAGCGCATCCTTGCGCTGCGGGAAACACTGAATACTTCAGCGTCTCCCTAGCCGATACTAACCGCACGCCGGTCAGCATCGGGCACCACCCGGCGCGCGGCACGCAGCAGCACCGCCGCATCGTCGGTCTGCGGCGCGGTCTCGCTCAAGGTGCGGCGCCAGGCGCGGGCACCCGGCTGGCCCTGAAACAGGCCCAGCAGTGGTCGGCTCAATGCGGTCAGGGGCGTGCCCAGGCTGAACTGGCTTTGCAGGTATTCCAGGTAATGTTCAAGTACGTCGGCGCGGTTGGGGCTGCTGGCGTCGTCGCCGAAAAGCACGCGGTCGGCGTCGGCTAACATCCAGGGCGAGTGGTAGGCGGCGCGGCCGATCATGACGCCATCGACATGTTCCAGTTGCGCCCGCGCCTGGTCGAGGTCGGTTATGCCGCCGTTGATGACGATTTCGAGGTCAGGTCGCAGGCGTTTAAGCCGGTGCACGGTGTCGTAGCGTAGCGGCGGAATTTCGCGGTTCTCGCGCGGCGACAGGCCATCCAGCCAGGCTTTTCGGGCGTGTACGGTGAATTGCCGGCAGCCGCTGGCCGCGACCGCCTCGACGAAACGAAACAGATCCTCGTCCTGGTCGCTGCGGTCGATGCCGATGCGACATTTCACGGTCACCGGCAGCTGTACCGCCGCCTGCATGGCCGCCACGCAGTCGCCGACCAGATTGGGCTCGGCCATCAGGCAGGCGCCAAACCGCCCGGCCTGCACCCGGTCAGACGGGCAGCCGATGTTCAAATTGATCTCGTCGTAGCCAAAAGCAGCCCCGATGCCTGCCGCGCGCCGCAGCTGGGTCGGATCGCTGCCACCCAGTTGCAGCGCCACCGGATGCTCCGCCGGGCTGTAGCCGATCAGGTGGTCCGGGTCGCCGCGCAGCAGGGCCTGCGCCGTCACCATTTCCGTATACAGCAACGTGTGGCGTGAAATCAGGCGCAGCAGGTACCGGGCGTGGCGGTCGGTGCAGTCCATCATCGGCGCTACCGACAGACGGCGTGACAGGGCAACGGGAGTGGAACAGACAGGCGGCAAAAGTGGTTTCCGGGCAGGCGACCAAGGGCGGGCATTGTGCCAGCATCGGCCGGACATGCTTGACACTGCCGCTCGGGCCGTGTTCCATCGGTCGGCGCGTTGGCCGGGCGGTGCTCCGGTCGCCGCCGCGAAACCTTATCAGCCATCCACGCGAACCACGCAGGGAGTCCGACATGTCCGATCCGCAGGTTGCCCAGAAGAGCCCCTACGTCGAGGAAACCGAGCCCGGTACCTACTGGTGGTGTGCCTGCGGCAAGTCCGGGGACCAGCCGTTCTGTGACGGCGCGCACAAGGGTACGGCCTTCACGCCCCTGCAGCACGAGGTGACGGAAACCGCCGCCCTGGCCTGGTGTGGCTGCAAGCACACCAAGACGCCGCCATTCTGTGACGGGTCGCACCGCGCGCTGTAACGACGCGCTCCGCCCTTCCCACGCGCCCGCGTTTTTGTCCGGAAAACGCGGGCGCGGTTGTTTCGGAAACCGCCATGAGCCAACCGACCGGCCCCCTGTGGCAGCCGTCCGCGCGTCGCGTCGCCGATGCCAACCTGACGGCCTTCATCGACCGTTACCTGCCGGGCGCTGATTACGCGCGACTGTACGACTGGTCGGTGACGGAACCGGCTGCCTTCTGGGCCGCCGTGTGGGCTTTTTGCGGCATCGTTCAGCACGCGCCGGCGCAGGCGGTCCTCGAACACGCCGAGCGTATGCCGGGAGCGGTGTGGTTTCGCGGTGCCAGGCTCAATTTCGCCGAGAACCTGTTGCGTTACCGGGATGATCACCCGGCGCTGGTGTTTCGGGACGAGACCGGCGCGCGGCGCGCGTTGAGTTATGCGCAGCTGGCCACCCAGGTCGGCGCCATGACGGCGGCACTGCGCAGTTTCGGCGTGCAGCCCGGTGACCGGGTGGCGGGGTATTTGCCGAATATTCCCGAGGCGATGGTCGCCATGCTGGCGGCGGCCAGCCTGGGTGCCGTGTGGTCGTCCTGTTCGCCTGACTTTGGCGCCCGGGCGGTGCTGGATCGCTTCGGACAGATTGCGCCCAGGGTGGTGTTCGTCTGCGACGGCTATCACTACAACGGGCGCCCGCAGGACCGCCGCGAGGCGGTGGCGCAAATCCTCGCTGGCCTGCCGACGGTCGAGCAGGTAGTGGCTGTGTCTCATGCCGGTCGACGGGTGGCGCGGGCCCCAGCGCCGCTGCACGACTGGGACGCGCTGCTTGCCGCGCACGACGGCGCTGCGCCGGCGTTCACGCCGCTGCCCTTTGATCACCCGCTGTATGTCCTGTACTCGTCTGGCACCACCGGCGTACCCAAGGGCATCGTGCACGGCGCCGGGGGTACCCTGCTGCAGCACCAGAAGGAACAGCTGCTGCATACGGACCTCACGCGCGACGACCGGCTGATCTACTTCACCACCACTGGCTGGATGATGTGGAACTGGCTGGCCAGTGCGCTGGCCACCGGCTGCACGCTGATCCTGTACGACGGCGCGCCGTTCGTGACGCCGGCCATGTTGTTCGACATCGCCGAGCAGGAGGGCGTGACTGTATTTGGCACCAGTGCCAAATACCTGGCAGCGGCCGAGAAGGCCGGTCTGAAGCCGGCCCAAACCCATGATCTATCCGCCGTGCGCACGGTGCTGTCGACCGGTTCGCCCCTGGCGCCGGAGGGATTCGACTACGTCTACCGGGACATCAAGGCCGATGTGCTGCTGTCGTCGGTCAGCGGGGGCACCGATATTTGTGGCTGCTTCATCGCCGGCAACCCGATCGGCGCGGTCTACCGCGGCGAATTGCAGGCACGAGCGCTGGGCATGGCGGTACGCGTTTACGACGATGCTGGCCACGAGTTGCTGGCCGGGAAGGGCGAACTGGTCTGCGTGCAGCCCTTTCCCAGTACGCCGGTCGGTTTCTGGAACGATCCGCACGGCGCGCGCTATCGGGCGGCTTATTTTGAAAAATTTCCGGGCGTGTGGTGTCACGGCGATTACGTCGAGTTGACCGGTCGTGGCGGCATGATCGTGCACGGCCGCTCGGACGCCGTGCTCAATCCCGGCGGCGTGCGTATCGGCACCGCCGAGTTGTACCGTGAGGTGGAGCGTTTTGCGGAGGTGCAGGAGGCGGTCGCGGTCGGCCACGAAATCGACGACGACGTCGAGGTGGTGCTGTTCCTGCGCCTGGCGCAGGGGCTGGCGCTCGACGACGCGTTGCGGCAACGCCTGCGCACGGCCATCCGGGTCGAGGTCAGCCCGCGCCACGTACCGGCCCGGATCATCCAGGTGGACGACATCCCGCGCACCATCAGCGGCAAGATCGCGGAACTGGCGGTGCGCGAGGCCATCCACGGCCGGCCGGTAAAGAACCTCGATGCA
>CAZZHF010000320.1:0-3494 GCA_964653545.1 uncultured Gammaproteobacteria bacterium
GGCCTGTACCTGAACACCGCCGGGGTGGGCGTGGTGCCGGCGGGCGTGGATATTCACCCCGGTCGGGTGCAGGCCGGTGATGCGGTGCTGGTGTCCGGTGATCTCGGGAGGCACGGCATTGCCGTGATGGCACAGCGCGAGGGCATCGCATTCGAGACTGTGATCGAGAGTGACTGCGCAGCACTGGCCGGCACCGTCGCCGCGTTGCTGGAGGTCGGCATCGAGGTGCACTGCCTGCGCGATCTGACGCGCGGCGGCCTGGCCAGCGCGCTGGTCGAAATAGCCCGCGCGGCGGGCGTTGATCTGCACATCGACGAGGCCGCCGTGCCGGTTTTGACGGCAGTGGCGGCAGCCTGCGAACTGCTCGGTTTCGATCCGCTGCACGTGGCCTGCGAGGGCCGGTTGGTGGCGTTTGTGCCGGCGGCGCAGGCGCAGCTTGCACATCGGGTGTTGCGGCGCTGTCCCGGCGGCGGGCAGGCGGCGCTGATCGGCAGTGTCAGCGCCGCGGGCGGCAAGGCCGGCCGCGTGACCTTGCGAGGGCCCTATGGCATCGATCGGCCGCTCGATCTTCCGGCTGGGGAACTGTTACCGCGCATTTGTTGAGGCCGCGGCGGCATTGATCCGGATCCGCTCTGACATGGGCGGCGTCTTCGGCTGGCGCGTCCGGATTACGTTAACCTCGCCCTCCTGGCTGCCGGCGACGGGCAGGTAGCGTCACTATCGGGGAGCGTGCATGCGAGCAGTACTGCTGGACGGTTATGGTGGGGTAGAACGCCTGCGCGTGGCGCAAGCGCCGGACGCCGCGCCGCCAAAGCGCGGACAGATCCGGGTGCGGGTGCATGCGGCCAGCCTGAACCCGATCGACTGGAAAGTCTGCGGCGGTTACTTTCCGCTGCTTCCGGGTCAGCGCATGCCGATGATTCCGGGCAGCGACTGCTCCGGCGTGGTCGATGCCGTCGGTGACGGGGTGGTGGATCTGAAGCCCGGTGATGCCGTGTTCGGGCTGATCAGCGGTGGCTGCGGGCATACCTTTGCCGAGTCGGTCACGGCGCCGGCCAAGCGGTTCGTGCGTAAGCCGGACAACGTCAGCCACGCCGAGGCGGCCAGCGTTGCCCTGGTCGGGGTCACGGTTTTGGAGGCATTGAACCGGGTCGTGACCCTCAAAGCCGGTCAGCAGGTATTCGTGAGCGCCGGCGCAGGCGGGGTAGGGAGCTTCGCGGTGCAGTACGCATGCAGTATCGGTGCGCAGGTTTCGGCCAGCGCCAGTGCGGCAAACCGCGACTTCGTCCTGTCGCTGGGCGCGCAGGCAGTCCATGACTACGCCACCGGTGACCTGGCAGCGCAGCTGAGCGGGCTGGACGTGTTCTTCGATGCCTTCGGCGAACTCGACGCCCGTCACTACCTGGCCTGCCTCAAGCCCGGCGGGATATTCGTTACCACCGGCAGCGGCGGACGTTCCATGGATGAACTGGCCCAACGGTACGGCAAACGCTGGTGGTTGTTCGGTGGCCTGATGGATGTGCTGCGCCTGCGCTGGCATGCGCGGGGGCTCGAACGCCGCCGTGTCGCCATGGTATTCGGCCAGCCGCGACCGCAGCACCTGTCGCGTATTGCCGAGCTGTTGGCCAGCGGGCAGGTCAAGGCGCAGGTGGCGCAGCTCTACCCGCTTGAGGACGTCAAGCAGGCCTTTGCCGATGGACAGACCGGCCACGCGCGTGGCAAGCGTGTGCTGCAGATCGTGGCCTGAGTCGGCACTCGCTTAGGGAAACACCGAAGTCTTCATCGTGTCCCGAGCGGTCGGGTCGGTAACGGCAAACAGGAGAGCGCACCCATGGAATACACCCGACTTGGCAACAGCGGCCTTAAGGTTTCGCGGCTGTGCCTGGGGTGCATGACCTATGCCGAGCCTGGGCATGGCATGCACCCGTGGGCACTGGGCGAAGAAAAAAGCCGGCCCTTCATCTCCCGCGCGCTGGAAGCGGGCATCAATTTCTTCGATACCGCCAACGCCTACTCCGGCGGCAGCAGCGAGGAAATTCTCGGCCGGGCAGTGCGCGATTTCGCCAGACGCGACGAGGTGGTCATCGCCACCAAGCTGTACTTTCCCTGGGGCAACAAGCCGAACCAGGGCGGGCTGTCGCGCAAGGCGGTGATGGCGGCCATCGACGCCAGCCTGCTGCGACTCGGCACCGATTACGTGGACCTGTACCAGACCCACCGCTGGGATTACCAAACGCCCATCGAGGAAACGCTCGAAGCCCTGCACGACGTGGTCAAGGCCGGAAAGGCGCGCTACATCGGCGCCTCGTCCATGCACGCCTGGCAGTTCAGCAAGGCGCTGTATCTGGCCGACGTGCACGGCTGGACCCGCTTCGTCTCCATGCAGCCGCACTACAACCTCATTTATCGCGAGGAAGAACGCGAAATGTTCGGTCTGTGCGGCGACCGGGGCATCGGTGTCATTCCGTGGAGTCCGCTGGCGCGCGGCCGGCTGGCGCGGCCGTGGGGCAGCGAGGCGGACACCGCGCGCGCCGCGACCGACAAGGTCAGCGGCATGCTGTACGACAAGACCCAGGACGCCGACCGTGCGGTGATCGAAAGCGTCGCACGCGTCGCCGCCGCGCGCGGCGTGTCGCAGTCACAGGTGGCGCTGGCCTGGATGCTGACCAAGCCGGTTGTCACCGCCCCGATCATCGGCGCGTCCACGCCCCAGCACCTGGAGGACGCACTCGCCGCGCTGTCGCTCAAGTTAACGCCAGAGGAGATTACGATGCTGGAAGAGGCCTACGTGCCGCACCCGGTTGCGGGTTTTTCTTGAGATATCGTGTCCGGGGTTAAAGCTTTACGCGAAAAACCGTGGTCTGTCCCTGATTTACCGTTCTAGTTTGGAGGTTGAATTGCATCTAGACGCTCTTCGGCAATTCGCTTCGATTTATTATTCTCGCCAGAGGAGTTTGTTTCCAAGAAATTTCTGTAGTCATTGGCAGCTTGAATTAAATCTCCCTTAAAGTAATCGTTCAAAACTCCCAGCAAATAGTAAAGTAGGGGGTCTTTATTATCTTCTATATACCAGAAAATGAAGCTCTCGAATTTAGAAACTTTAGATAGATCGAGAGCCCCATCTGATTCATAGTTTAATTGAATAGCCTTATGGTAATTCTCCAATGCCCCAATTTCATTTTTCAAGCAGGCGTCAAGATAACCAATATTTAGATACCATATGGTATCTCGATATTCCTTTTTTATAGATAAAAGATTGATTTTTGCTTTATGAAAATTCCTGTTTAGTACAACTTCTGTGATTGCCTTAAGCGTTAGATATTCTCCGTTGCGTTTGTATGCCCCAAAAACCTTCTCCAACACCTCATTCAAAATTCTAATATTGTTAAGATCACGGGTTTCGATCCAGATATTAAGGTCGTAAGCTCCCCTGTCAAGCAGACACCACAGAAGTAGAACTTTCTGGCATGTTTCTGCAGCCAGGAGGTTCCATG
>CAZZHF010000321.1:0-3492 GCA_964653545.1 uncultured Gammaproteobacteria bacterium
CGCCGATCTGGAACCGCGCCATCCAGCCGCGCCTGAAGGACTGGGACCTGAACCACGCCAGCGCCGAGGAACGCGCCCTGGCCCGAGAGGCCAACCGCCGCGCCGGCTGGCCGGACTGGCTGGGCGGCCAGGCCAGTGCCGGCGAAACCCTGACCACGCACTAGGCTCCAATAAGTAAAACCCGCCACCGGGAAATTCCGGTGGCGGGTTTTTTTATGCGCTCGTAACCGCGTGGTGACGGCCGCGCTCAGGCGTAGGCATCGATCAATCCGCGACCGATCACGTGGGCTGCCGTGACCGGGGGCAAGTCTTCCCCACTCAGCCCATGAGCCACCCCGCCGCCGCCGCCAGTCCATCCCTGGCGTGATGCCTGTTGCCCGGCTTGATCCGCGTTTCCGGCGTTCTGCTGGAAAACGGCTGCCTGCCCCAGCTGCAGGCCCTGCTGCGCCAGAAGCTCGCGCAGCTGCGGCAGCGACTGCTGGACCGCGGCGGCGGTACCTGCATGCTGTACGTTGAAACTGACCTGTGCCGCACCGTCCGAGAAACCCAGGCGCACCTCGATCGGACCCAGTTCGCGCGGATTCAGCTGCAAGCGGGCTTCCTGAACGCCCTGATTAACCAGCCATATGAGGCGATTGCCAAGCTCACCGGCGAAACCCGGGCTACCGGGCCGGGCCGCCACGGGCAACTCCATCGCCGTTGGCGGCAGAGCCGCCGCAGGCGGCTGCCAGGGAGGGGCGACGAGCAACGAGGCGGCCTGTGAATGACCGGCGCTCGCGCCCCCGGCGGGCGGCACGGATACCGGGTCGGCGTGCGGCAACAGGCTTTTGTCATTGCCAGTTACGGCTGCGGCCACCGCAACCGTCGGCAAGCCAGTAGTGCTGGCGGGCGGCTGAGGGCCAACACCCAAGGTTATCGCACCATCCTGTTTGACGGGCACTCCCTGGGGCTGGGCAGACTTCGGTATGTCCGCCGACCCGGCTGTCGGCTGGGCGGACGCCCTTTGGTCAAGGGCGCCAGCCGGCAACTCGGCAGCGGTCGTCAACGCTGCGCTGCCATCGTGTCTGGCGGACGCGTCCTGAAGCGTGGAGACCTTCGGCAAATCGGCGGCCGGGGGCTGGCCGGCCGTGACCGGAGAGGCGGCCCCGTTTTTCCTGGGAGACGCGCCCAGAGCCTGGGCGACGGCCGAGGCCGTCGGCGTAGTGGCAGTTTGCCCTGCTGGCAGCGCCTGTCCGGCGGTTTCATCGTTGCTGACCGAGACCCGTCGTGGCGACTTGTGGATACCGCCGTGCAGTGCTTGTGCGCTCGCTGGTAAAGCCTTCTTGGCCGCGTCGGACACCCCGCCGGACGGCGCGGGTTCGGCCAAGACCGGCATCACGCCAGCACCAGCAACGCCATCAACGGCCAGCGATTGGCCATCGGGTAATGAGGTGTTATCGACCATTCCCAGCGGCTTACCGGTCATCGGCAGCGGCTCGCCAGACCGTTCAACCGCCTTCGGCAGGACCGCCTTTGCTTCGGCGACCTGTTCGAGGGCGTGCATCACGGTGGCGTCCGCCGCGGTTGAAGGCGCAGGCGGCGGACTGTTCGGGGTCGCCACTGGGACCGCAGGCGCGTCGTCAGGCAGCGGGGCTGAATTCACCGCCGGGACCGGCGACGAGCTGCCGCCCTTGGCCGGCAACACCTTGCCGGATACGGTGCTCGACGAGCGCCCCATGGCGTGCTCAATGGCGGCCGGGAAAACACCGTCAGCCGCCGGGTCGTCGGCCGCTGCCCGCGCACTCGCCACAGCACCAGTCGCCAGGGACCTTACCGCATCGACCATTTCACGCTCCTTGTCATCGTCTGGAATCACGTAATCGCCAGTGTCGGCCGCAGACGTATCTATGAGGCCCTTGTGCTGTGTCGACTAAAGACAATGCACACAGTGGGCCAACTGCCGGTCCGCGCCCACTCGGCGGCGTCCACGACCTCAAACCGCCCGGCGACGGGTGCTGGTCCAGTCATCGAGTACGTGTTGCTCGTTGCGCTCGACCTGCTCCCGCGCCCGAACCCGATAGCGACCGAGCAGGCGTTTCAGACCCCCGGCCCGACGCTGACAGCGCAACACTTCCCGCGCCGCCTCGCCACATGCTTCATCCGCTTCGTGTACGACTCGTTCCTGCGCCAAGGCCAAGCCCTCTATACGAGCCACGAATTGCTGGTGGTCGCGCAAGGTCGCCACTTCCACCGAGCCGGTCCGTATCCGTCGCCGGTACTCATCGGCATAACGATGCAGGTCAACCAGGCGCTGCCGCTGGGCAGCGCGCTCGGCTTCGCGCAGGGCGAGCCGCTGACGTGCCTGCTGCTCGGCCTGCATCAGCAGGTCCGCCACCGGCTGCAAGCGGCCCGCCCTGCTCACCCGCCCACCTCGCCAAGCAGGCTGTCCAGACCGGTCAGGCTGTGGGCGAAATCAACGCCCTGACGCAAGTCCTGTCGCATGAAGTCGAGCAGTTGAGGGTAGCCGGCGATCGCTGCGTCCAGCAGCGGGTCGGCGCCCGCCTGGTAGGCCCCGACCGCCACCAGATCGCGGTTCTGACGGTACGCGGAGTAAAGCTGACGAAAGCGCCGCGCCGCCGCGAGCTGCCGATCGCCGGCCAGCTCCATCATCAAGCGGCTGACCGAGGCTTCCATGTCGATGGCCGGGTACAGACCCGATTCGGCGATCTCGCGGCTGAGCACGATATGGCCGTCAAGGATGGCACGGGCCGAATCGGCAATCGGGTCGTTGTGGTCATCGCCCTCGGTGAGCACGGTATAGAAAGCGGTAATGGAACCGCCTCCCGCGGCATTCCCGGCGCGCTCGATCAAGGCCGGCAAACGGGCGAACACGGACGGCGGATAGCCCTTGGTGGCAGGCGGCTCGCCCACCGACAGCGCAATCTCACGCTGCGCGTGGGCGACCCGGGTCAGGGAGTCGAGCAACAACAGGACGTTCTTGCCCTGGTCACGAAAATACTCGGCGATCGACGTCGCCAGCATCGCGCCTTGCAGGCGTTGCAGCGCCGTGGTGTCGGCCGGCGCGGTCACCACGACCGCCTTGCGCAGCCCTTCCTCACCCAGGATGGTGCTCACGAACTCGTTCACCTCACGCCCGCGCTCGCCGATCAGACCTACCACGGTGACGTCGGCCGCCGTGTGCCGGGTCATCATGCCCAGCAGCATGCTTTTGCCCACACCGCTGCCCGCGAACAGGCCAAGTCGCTGCCCACGCCCAACCGTGAGCAAGGCATTGATACTGCGTACGCCAACATCGAGCGGCTCGCGGATGGGCGGACGCAACAGGGGATTGACCGGCGTGCCGGTCAGCGGCACGTGTGCGGTCGCCCGCACCCGACCTTTACCATCCAGGGGCCTGCCGGCTCCGTCCACCACCCGACCCAGGAGGCCCACGCCCACCGGGGCCACGGCGCCATGGCGTAGTGGCAGTACCCGTGCGCTCGGGCCCAGTCC
>CAZZHF010000322.1:0-3449 GCA_964653545.1 uncultured Gammaproteobacteria bacterium
AGCCGCGGCTGTCGTTGACCACCACCGGCGTCTTGCCGATGCGCGCCACGAAGTCCAGCGCGTGGGCCAGGCAGTCTTCGGAGGTTTTCTGGCCGCGGATCACTTCCACCAGCGCCATGCGGTGTACCGGCGAGAAGAAATGCAAGCCGATGAAGTTTTCCGGTTGCGGCCAATGCTCGGCCAGGCCGGTGATCGGCAGGGTGGATGTGTTGGAACCAAACAGGATATCGGGGCCGGCCGCCTCGGCCGTGCGGCGCGTGGCCTCGGCCTTGACCTCGCGCTGTTCGAACACCGCTTCGACCACGATGTCGCAACCGGCCAATGCAGCGTAATCGGCGGTTGGCGTGATGCGCGAGAGCGTCGTCTCGCGGCCGGTTGCGTCCAATCGGCCACGCTCCATTTCGCGTGTCAGAAGCTTGTCGCTATGGGCCTTGCCGCGCTCGGCCAGGGCCAGTTCACGGTCCAGCAGTACCGTTTCCAGGCCGGCCTTGGCGCACGCATAGGCAATGCCGCTGCCCATCAGGCCCGCGCCCAGTACGCCGACTTTCCGATACTCGGCCCTGGCGATGTCGGCAGGTCGGCGCTTTAGCTTGCGCGCGTCGTTCAGGGCCAGGAAGCCGCTGCGGATGAGGTTTTCCGCCTGCACCGTGGCAGCGGTGACGCCGAAGTAACGGCTCTCGATATCCAGGCCGACATCAATTGGGGAGGACACGCCCTCATAGATGCAGGACAGGATGTTGACGGGCGCCGGGTAGTTGCCGGCGGTGCGTTCGTGCACCTTGGCGACGGCGACGGACATGAATTCCTGCACGCTGGGATCGCCAAGATTACCGCCGGGTACCCGAAAACCCTTGCGATCCCAGGGCTGCTCGGCTTTGCCGTCGGCAAGAATCCACGCTTTGGCCTTGTCGAGCAGCTCGCCGGCCGGAACCACGGCATGGATGACGCCGAGCTTGAGCGCCTCTGCCACTGGCAGGCGCTTGCCTTCCACCAGTAGCGGCACGGCGGCGCGCACGCCAATCAGACGGCTCAGGCGCTGTGTTCCACCGGCGCCAGGCAGTACGCCGAGGGTGGCTTCCGGCAGGCCGAGGCGAGTCTTGGGGTTGTCTGCCGCAATGCGGTAATGGCAGGCCAGCGCCAGCTCCAGCCCACCGCCCAGCGCGGTGCCGTTGATGGCCGCGACGATGGGCTTGCCAGCAGTCTCCAGGCGTCGGAAAAGGCCGCTGGCCTTGCGGCTGCCGACTTCGAGCCCCGCCACCGTGCGGTCAGCCAGAAAGTCCTGTACGTCTGCTCCGGCGATGAAGTCGTTCTTGGCGCTGGTGACGACAATGCCTTTCACGGCCGGGTCATCAATCGCCCGATCCATGGCCTCGCTGTAAGCCGCCATTGAAGCGTCGGTCAGCGTATTGACCGACGACTTATGGTTGTTCCAGGTGACGATGGCAATGCCGTCGCCGTCCACGCGGTAGTCGATCATCGCGCTCTCCTCACAGCCGTTCGATGATGGTGGCGGTGCCCATGCCGGCACCGATGCACAGTGTCACCAGGCCGGTGCCCAGACTCCGCCGTTCTAGTTCGTCCAGCACGGTGGCGATCAGGATGGCGCCGGTGGCGCCCAGCGGATGGCCCAGCGCGATGGCGCCGCCGTTGACGTTGATCTTGTCCTGCGGCACGCCGACCACGTCGGCAAAGCGCAGCACCACCGCGGCGAACGCTTCGTTGACCTCGTACAGGTCGATGTCGGCCGGGCTCATGCCGGCGCGCTTGAGTGCCTTCAGCGTTGCCGGTGCCGGACCGGTCAGCATGATGGTCGGCTCGCTGCCGATCGAGGCGAAACCACGGATGCGCGCCCGGGGCTTCAGGCCCAGCCGCTCGCCGATTTCCTTGTTGCCCACCAGCACCGCGGCGGCACCGTCGACAATGCCAGACGAGTTGCCGGCGTGGTGGACGTGCTCGATGCGTTCCAGTTCCGGGTAGCGCTGTAGCGCGACCGAGTCGAAACCGTAGTCGGCGCCCAGTTTCTCGAACGAGGCTGGCAGCTTGGCGAGGCTTTGCACGCTGGTGCCGGGTCGACGGTGTTCGTCGTGGTCCAGAAGCGCAGCGCCATCCACCGCATAGACCGGCGTCACCGCCCGGGCGAAGCGTTTTTCTTCCCAGGCCTGGGCGGCGCGTGTCTGCGATTGCACGGCGAAGCCGTCGACGTCGTCCCGAGAGTAGCCGTACAGGCTGGCGATCAGGTCGGCCGATATGCCCTGCGGCACATAATGACTGTGGAACGCCACCTGCGGATCGGCGTACCAGGCGCCGCCGGCCGACGACATCGGGATGCGTGACATGGACTCGACACCGCCTCCGACCACCAGGTCCGACTGGCCCGACATGACCTGCCCGGCGGCTATGTTCACTGCCTCCAGTCCCGAGGCGCAAAACCGGTTGACCTGCACGCCGGCCACCGTTTGCGCATAGCCGGCGTCAATGGCCGCCACGCGGGCGATGTTGGAACCCTGCTCGCCGACCGGGCTGACCACGCCCATAACCACATCGTCCACATGCGCTGTGTCCAAATGCAAACGGTCGCGCAGCGCGTTGAGTACCGTCGTGGCGAGGCGGATCGGCGGCACTTGATGCAGCGATCCGTCGGGCTTGCCGCGCCCGCGCGGCGTGCGCACGGCGTCATAGATATAGGCTTCCGGCATGGCGGGTCTCCGTGGCGAGGGGGAGGGCAGGACTGGCGTTGAATGGTCTCACGAACCGCCGCCCTGCCGGTCAGTCGTTCAGGTCCGGGCGTCGTCGTCGCTGTTTGGCTATACCCTGCTGCTGCTTGGACTCCAGGCGCCGCTCGCGCTGAGCGCGGGACGGTCGCGTCGGTCGGCGCGGCTTGGGTGCCTGTGTGGCGGCATCGAGCAAGGCCGCGAGCCGCTCCAGCGCATCGGCGCGGTTGCGCTCCTGGGTCCGGAAACGCTGCGCTTCGAGAATGAGTACCCCGTCCGCGGTGAGCCTGCGACCGGCCAGGCGCGTGAGCCGCTCGCGTACGGCGTCCGGCAATTGCGTGAAACCCCGGGTATTGAAACGCAATTGCACCGCGCTGGACACCTTGTTGACGTGCTGTCCGCCGGGGCCGCTGGCGCGGATGAACTGGAATTCGAGATCGCGCGGGTCGGGCATCAGTGGCATGTGGCGATTTTGGCCGTCGGGTCGGTCGCCACTCGGCGTCCGACAGGCAGGTTCTGGCATGGGTCCGGGCTCGGTTCGCAGGGCAGCCACCATTTTGCCTTTATGAAGCCGGCATGTGCCGGCACGGAGGATTCGGTTTAGCATCCCTGGGACTGCCGCTTCTCCAGGTTCCCCCATAATGAATCAGCCTGATTCTCCCGCGACTGGCCGGATTGCCGACTCACCACCGGTACCGCCAGTATCCGCCCGTATCCGTCAGCGCCTGGAGTTGGCAC
>CAZZHF010000323.1:0-3411 GCA_964653545.1 uncultured Gammaproteobacteria bacterium
GTGGCAGGAGATTCTTCGCGGCGCGAAGTGGCGCAAGGTGCTGGGGCGAACGCGAAGGGCGCAGGAGCTTCGGCAGGCATCGCCACTGACGGCAGTGCTCCCGGCGCAGGTGCGTCAAGGCGTGCTGGACCAAGTCGGCAAGCTGCGAAAGGGTGTCGTGCTGGGTGACTCCGGAGCACAGACGCCGACATGACCCGCGACGAACTCGAACACATCATCCGCGCCAGCGCGGACGTGACGGACCAGTACGAGTTCATCATCGTCGGCAGCCAGTCGATCCTGGGTCCGGTTCCGAATCCTCCGCACGTCTTCACGATGTCGGCCGAGGCGGACATCTACCCGCTTCAGGCACCCGAACTGGCCGACAGGATCGATGGCGCCATCGGTGAAGGCTCGCAGTTTCACCAGACCTACGGCTACTACGCACAAGGCGTGGGTCCCGAAACCGCAGTACTGCCGCGAGGCTGGATTGACCGCGTCCACAGGGTGCAGAGCGCCGCGACCAACCAGCGCGTGGGCTACTGCCTCGATTTGCCCGACTTGTTCATGTCGAAGGCCGCGGCGGGGCGCGACAAGGACCGCGAGTTCTGCATGGCGATGCTCGCGCATCGCTACGTGAAGCCCGAGCAGGTACTGGATCTCGTGGCGGCGATGCCGCTGGACGATGCTGCGCAACGTCGCCTGAAGGCGGCCATCCGCCGGTGGGCCAAAGCCGTCGAGGCGCAAGACGACGACCTGCCGAAAAGGTGAGATTGAGGCCCTTTCCGAGCGCTCACCATGACCACCAAGAAGACGACCCACTCGTGGAGTGACGCAAAAGCCAAGCTGGCCGCGTTCGACCGCGCCGGCCTGCTGGGCTTGGTGCAAGACCTCTATGCCGCCAGCAAGGACAACCGGGCCTTTCTGCACGCCCGCCTGCACCTGGGCGGCGACGTGCTCACGCCCTACAAGGCCACCATCGACCGCTGGCTGTGGCCCGATGTATTCAAGAGCCAGGACACCTCCGTGGCCAAAGCCAAGAAGGCCATCGCGGACTACAAGAAGGCTTCCACGTCAGCCGAGGGGCTGGCGGAGTTGATGGTCTTCTACTGCGAGCGGGCATCGGGGTTCAGTTGCGAAGTCGGCATGGATGACGAGGCTTACCTGTCTGCCCTGGCACGCATGTTCGAGCAGGCGCTGAACGCCATCGCCGCCCTGCCCGACGAGCAAAGCGCCACGATGTGGACACGACTGGAGGCCGTTCGAGACCGCTGCAATCAACACCTCGGCTACGGCGTGGGCGACAACATGGATGACTTGTTGGCCGAGCGCCGGGGAAAATGACTGAGCGTGCGGACCTCAAGGCGCTGCAAGCCGAGAACGCACGGCTGGTGGCGCTGCTGGAGTCGCACGGCATTGCGTGGCGAAGTACACCGACCGCTGACCCACAGCAATTGACGCTGGCTGAACACACGCAGGTCCCACCGCTGGAGCAAGCCCCGCAGACCAGTCTTTCTACGGCAGAAAAGGTTGCGCTGTTTCGGCGGCTCTTCAGGGGCCGCACCGATGTCTATCCCGTCCGCTGGGAAAGCAAGACCTCGGGCAAGTCAGGCTACGCGCCGGCCTGCGCCAACGAGTGGCGGGCTGGGGTCTGCGAGAAGCCCCGTATCAAGTGCGCCGACTGCGGCAACCGGCTGCTGGTGCCGCTGTCGGATGCCGTGATCTACGACCACTTGGCCGGCAAGCAAACCGTGGGCGTCTACCCGCTGCTGGAGGACGACACCTGCTACTTCCTGGCCGTCGATTTCGACGAGGCTGACTGGCGACAGGATGCCCAAGCATTCATGCTGTCGTGCGATGAACTGGGCGTGGCGGCTGCACTGGAGATTTCGCGCTCAGGCCAGGGGGCGCATGCCTGGGTGTTCTTCAGTGGCCGTGTGTCGGCGCGCGATGCCCGACGCCTGGGCACCGCCATCATCAGCCACACCTGCGCGCGCACGCGGCAGCTCAAGCTGGCGTCCTACGACCGCCTGTTTCCCAACCAGGACACGATGCCCAGAGGAGGCTTCGGCAACCTGATCGCCCTGCCGCTGCAGAAGCGCCCGCGCGAGAGCGGCTGCAGCGTCTTTGTGGACAGCGCGCTGCGGCCGCACCCTGACCAGTGGTCGTTTCTCGCCGGGGTCCAGCCCATGGCGCCGCATGACATCGAGCCGACGGTTCTGCGCGCCACCGGCGGCGTTCATCCGCTGGACGTGACCTTCATCGACGACGAGGACCTGGCAACGCCCTGGAAGCGCCAGGCCACCACAACAGGCAAGCTGGCCGGCACCATGCCCCGCGCCTTGACCGTGACGCTGGCCAACATGGTCTATTTCGAGAAGAGCACCTTGCCCCAGGCCTTGGCCAACCGCTTGATCCGCTTGGCGGCCTTCCAGAACCCCGAGTTCTACAAGGCACAGGCCATGCGCATGTCGGTGTGGGACAAGCCACGCGTCGTCGGCAACGCCGAGAACTACCCGCAGCACATCGCTTTGCCACGGGGCTGCCTGGACGCGGCGCGGGCTCTGCTGAAGGACAACGGCATTCGATGCGACCTGCGGGACGAACGATTCCCGGGCGAGCCCATCCAGGCCGACTTTGCCGGCACCTTGCGTCCCGACCAGGAACTGGCCGTAGCCGCCATGCTGCAGCACGATGCCGGCGTACTGTGTGCGCCCACCGCGTTTGGCAAGACGGTGACTGCCGCGGCCATCATCGCCCGGCGACGCGTCAACACCTTGGTGCTGGTTCATCGAACCGAGTTGCTGAAGCAGTGGCAGGAACGCTTGCAGGCCTTCCTGGGCGTCGGGAAAGGCGTGGTCGGCACCATCGGCGGCGGCAAGGCCAAGCCCACTGGCCATATCGATATCGCCGTGATGCAGTCGCTGTCCCGCCAGGGTGAAGTCAATGCGCTGGTCGAAAACTATGGGCAGATCGTGGTGGACGAGTGCCACCACGTCGGCGCCACCTCGTTCGACGCCATCCTCAAACGGTCCAAAGCCAAGTTCGTTCTGGGTCTGACCGCCACGCCGATCCGCCGCGATGGCCAGCAGCCCATCATCTTCATGCAGTGCGGTCCGATCCGGCACACGGCGGCAAGGTCTGCCAGCGCGCCACATGATCTGGAGGTGGTGCCACGGTCACGCTTCGCGCGCATCGACTTGGCAGCATCAGCAGGCATCCAGGACGTGTTCCGCCACCTGGCCAATGACCTGGCCCGCACGCAAGCCATTGCCGCAGAGGCCGCGGCGGCGTTTGAGCAAGGCCGCAAGGTGCTGGTGCTGACCGAGCGCACCGAGCACCTCGACGCCATCGAGTTAGCCCTGAACACGCAGGTTCCGCCGCCGTTCGTGCTGCATGGGCGGATGTCGAAGAAGCAGCGCGCTGCGCTCA
>CAZZHF010000324.1:0-3410 GCA_964653545.1 uncultured Gammaproteobacteria bacterium
CATCCTGCGCCAGAGCGATGTCAAGGCCGCTTACGACTTCTACACCAAAGTGTTTGGCATGCGTGGCTCAGTGGAATACAAGCTGCGCGGGCCGGATGGTTCTGTGATCATGCCGACCTTCATGCACTGCAACGAGCGCCAGCACTCGGTGGCCTTCCTGGGTGGCCCAAGCCCCAAGCGCATCAACCACCTGATGCTGGAGTACACCGATCTGAACGACCTGGGTGTTGCCTATCACGCGGTGCGCGAACGCAAGCTGCCGGTGGCCATCGACATCGGCAAGCATTCCAACGACCAGGCGGTGACTTTCTACTGCGGCAACCCGTCCGGCTGGTTGTCCGAACTTGGCTGGGGTGCGCGTACCGCGCCGAGCCAGCAGGAGTATTACTCAGCCGACATATGGGGCCACGAAATGCACGAGGGTGGTTTCGGCATGGACCTGGACATGGTGGCGCACGAGGAGGAGGCCGCTGCCAAGGCCGGCGCTGCCTGAGTCGAACGATTACTTAATTTGGTGCTCACGCCACAATCGGAGGGAAACCCCATGGCTACTGCCGCACACGACATTCACACCGCTTATCTGGTCGACGTCAAAGGTGACTGGCTGCGTCACCTCAAGGATGACGTGCTCGAACCGCTGGCGGCCAAGGCGCTGGCGCACCCGGTCCTGCGGGATATTGAGTCCGGCCGGCTGCCGAAGGAGAAGTTCACCCGCATGATGGCCAACCTGTGCTGGGTGATCACAGGGTTTCCAGAGTACGTGTCGGCGCTGGCCGCCCGTTGCCCGAAGAATGACCATATGGTCAAGGCGGCGCTGCTGGAGAACGCCTACATCGAGCGCGATCATCCGTTTCTGCTGGCGCAGGCGGTGACCGCGCTGGGTGGACCGGGTGACGCCATCCTGGACGGGCCGGACTGGATATCCTTCGACTTTGACCCCTACGTTCACATGCTGCGCATGACGATCGAGGGCTACGTGTTTCACCGACCGTGGATCGAGGGCATGGCGGCCACGGCGGTCGGCGTCGAGAGCGTGGTGCCGGCGGTGTTCGGGCGCATTGGGGCGGCGGCGATCAAGCACTACGGCCTGGCCGAGGACGACGCCGAGTGGTTCCACATCCACAGCGGCGAGGTGGAGATGGAGCACGGCAACGAAGGTCTGCGCGTGCTGGACAAGTACGTTGCCGACGATGACCTTGACACCCAGGCGGCCTGCATTGCCGCCGCAAGGCTGGTGTCGGACGGCATCGGCGTTGGCCTGTTCGACGCCGTGGGTCGCTGGTAGCGCCGGTGGCGCATATCCGGATCAACAATCGCGCTGCGGCGACTTGACACGCCGACCGAACAGTTGTTTAACAGTCCCGTGCCAATGGAAACTTGGCATGACGCGGAGGCTGCGGCCCATGGAGGGCAGGCCTGGGCGGGGTCGGGACTGATTTCGCTGTAGGCCAATGGTTTGAAACTTGACGTTCGGTTCGCCGAAATCGGCGCCGTAACCACTTAAGAGGAATCCCCATGGCTACTGTTGCGAAAGAACTGCACACCCACTATCTCATTGACGTCAAAGGCGACTGGTTGCGTCACCTCAAGCAGGACGTGCTGGAACCGCTGACCGGCAAAGCAGTGAATCACCCGGTGCTCAAAGCCATTGAAGCCGGACGCCTGCCGAAAGAAAAATTCGCCCGCATGATGGCGAACCTGTGCTGGGTGATTACCGCCTTTCCGGAGTACGTGTCGGCGCTGGCCGCCCGTTGCCCGAAGAATGACCACGTGATCAAGGCCGCCTTGTTGGAGAACGCCTACATCGAGCGCGATCATCCGTTCCTGCTGGCGCAGGCAGTGAACGCCCTGGGTGGGCCGGGTGACGCCATTCTTGAGGGGCCGGACTGGGTGTCGTTCGATTTTGACCCCTACGTTCACATGCTGCGCATGACGATCGAGGGCTACGTGTTTCACCGGCCATGGATCGAGGGCATGGCCGCTACCGCGGTCGGCGTCGAAACTGTCACTCCGGCGGTGTTCGGTGGCCTTGGCAGGGCTGCCGTTAAACACTATGGCGTGTCGGAAGAAGACGCCGAGTGGTTCCGCATTCACGGCGGCGAGGTCGAGATGGAGCACGGTAATGACGGCCTGCGTGTGCTCGACAAATACGTCGGGGCGGATGATCTGAACACGCAGCATGCCTGCATTGCCGCGGCCAGACTGGTGTCCGATTCCGTTGGCGTCGGTGTGCTCGACATGGTGGGGCGCTGGTAGCACCCAATGGCGCGTATCCGCATCAACGATGGACCGTGGCGCAAGGTGATGCCCGGGTCGAGTCTGCTCGGCCTCATCAGGGGCCGGGCAGGCATTCCTATACATACGTCGTGTGGCCGGGGTAATTGTGGCTCGGATATCGTCCTGATCCGGTCCGGCATGGAGCACTTGAGTCCGGCATTCTCCAGCGAGTTGCGTACCCTGGCCGTCGAGGGTGCGCCTGACAACGCGCGCCTGTCGTGCGTGACCAAGTTGCTGGAGGGTGACGTGGAAATCGAAGTGCCGGACTACAGCCTGGAACAGCCGGCCGCCTGAGCTATCGGTACGCCCCTAAACCGGCCAGTTGCCCCGCACGGGGAAACTGGCCGGGTTTTTGTGTACGCGGAATTTCAGGCAGCCTTCAGGGAGGCGACGGCGAGTCCTGGGGCGTGCGCTTTAACGCACGCCGCAGCTGATCAGGCGCCGCCACTCCCGGTATTGGCCGTAGTACAGCGTCTCGTCCATCACATGCGGGCCGCTTGATTCCGGGTTGATTCCCAGCTGCTGGGCCAGGTCATCGGCGCCTCGGATCATGCGCGTCATGCCCCGGTCATAGCCCTGCTGCCAGGCCACATAGCGGGCCTGGAAGCCGTCCTGGCAGGCCTCGAATTCGGACAGGTCGTCCGGCGTCGCCATGCCGGTGGCATTGAAGAAATCCTCGTACTGACGGATCCGCCGCTCGCGTGCCACGCGGTCCTCGCCCTTGGGCGCGATGCAGTAAATCTGCACCTGTGTCAGGTCGGGCGCGATCGGCTGGAACACGCGAATCTGCGACGAGGCCTGCTCCATCAGGTTCACGTTGGGATAAATCAGCAGGTTGCGCTGACGGCGCAGCATCCAGTCCGCATATACCTCCCTCAGGCGCGCCCTGACCTCGTCCCGGCTATCCCACAGCGGACGATTTTCAGGCCGCGGGAAGGTGCTCCAGATCATGGCGTGGCCGCGGCCCAGGTCGTAGCAGCCAGTGCGACCGGCCAGGGCGTTTTTGTCGAAGCCGGTCTTGACCTTGTCCGGACGTCCTCCGGAGTCGGCGCCTTCCAGCCGGCGCGTGATCACGCCCACGTAATTGCCGTGCACGGACGTGAAGTGGTAACCGTCGATGCCGTTCTCGCACT
>CAZZHF010000325.1:0-3352 GCA_964653545.1 uncultured Gammaproteobacteria bacterium
GCCCCGCATGGCTGCTAACCAGCGGTTGCAGTCGGACGGAGTGTACGGATGCAGTTGACTGACCACGCGCGGGGGATTGAACAAGCTACCCCCGCCGCGGCCACACCAGCACCAGTGCCAGCCCGGCCAGTGGCCAGATCAGAGCCGGCACGCCCAGCCAGATCGGCTGGGCCAAGCCGGCCAGATGCCATAGCCAGGCAGTGGCGGCGACCAGTCCGGCCCCGCCAATGACGAGTTCCAGGCGCCTTGGCAGGCGCTGGTTCGGGATCGGAGGCCGCCCACCCGACCGGCGTTGCGTTGCCGTCAGAGCACCGTGTAGCAGATTAGGCAACCGTGGCAAGGTGTCGGCCCACAGCGGCGCTTCTTCGGCCAGGGTGCGGCGCAACGCCCGCCAGCCCATGCGCTCTTGCATCCAGTGCTCAAGAAACGGCTTGGCGGTCCGCCACAGGTCGAGGTCCGGGTACAGGCGCCGGCCCAGGCCCTCGATGTTGAACAAGGTCTTTTGCAGCAGCACCAGCTGCGGCTGCACCTGTATATCGAAACGCCGCGCCACCTGGAACAGGCGCAGCAGCAATAGCCCGAACGAGATGTCCTTGAGCGGCTTGTCGAAAATCGGCTCGCACACGGCGCGGATGGCGCCCTCGAACTGATCGACCCGCATATCCGCCGGCACCCAGCCGGCCCGCAGATGCGCCTTGGCCACCCTGGCGTAGTCGCGGTTGAAGAAGGCGACGAAGTTTTCCGCCAGGTAACCCTGGTCCTGCGCGCTGAGGCTACCCACGATGCCAAAATCGACCGCGATGTATTTCTCGTCCGGGCCGACGAAGATATTGCCCGGATGCATGTCGGCATGAAAGAAATTGTGCTCGAACACCTGCCGGAAAAAGATTTCCACGCCGCGCTCGGCCAAGCGTTTTAGGTCCACACCGGCCATGCGCATGGCATCAATGTTATCGATGCCGATGCCGTGGATGCGTTCCATCATCATCACGTTCTGGCGCACGTAGTCCCAGTACACCTCGGGCACGTACAGCTCGGCCGAGTTCTCGAAATTACGCCGCAACTGGCTGGCGTTGCCGGCCTCGCGCATCAGGTCGAGCTCGTCGAGCAGCGTCAGCTCGAACTCTCGCACCACTTCCACCGGCCGCAAGCGGCGTGCCTCGCGCACCATGCGCTGCGCAAACCGGGCCAGCAGGTACAGCAAGCGGATGTCGCGCCGAATGCGTGGCGCTATATCCGGGCGCACCACCTTGATGATCACGTCGCGCCCGTCGGGCAGGCGCCCGGCGTGTACCTGGGCAATCGAGGCCGAGGCCAGGGGCCTGTCATCGAACCGGGACAGCACACAATCGATCGGCTGGCCATAGGCGGCCTCGATCAGGCGACGCGCCTGGGCCGCCGGAAACGGTGGCACCTGATCCTGCAAGCGCACCAACTCGTCGGCGATGTCGGGTGGCAACAGGTCGCGACGAGTCGACAGGATCTGCCCGAACTTGACGAAGATCGGGCCGAGGCTCTCCAGGGCCAGGCGCAGGCGAACGCCACGGGGCTTGCGCCGCCCCCAGCGCCAGGGCAGCAGGGGCAACAGCAAGCGCCCGCCGAACACCCGCGGGTGCCCAAGAATCATTTCGTCGCCACCGGCGCGAGCCAGCACGAACAGCACCCACCACAGGCGCACCAGGCCCGGCAGGCTGGTCATTGCTGACGCAGAGCCAGCAAGGCAACGCGCCGTTCGAGCTCGCTGACGGACTCGTGCAAGGCCCGCACCGCGGCCTGGAAACTGTCCCACTCGGTGGCGCTTATGAGCACTGGCCGCTCGTACTGCAAAAACTCGCCGCCACTGCGCAGCAGGGAATCGGCACCGTCGCGCACCGCAGCAGCGACGGCGCCAACGGCCTGCGCGCCGCGCTGGGCCAGCAGGTCGCCCAACCAGGGCACCAGCAGCTCCGGCCAGTCGACGCGCGCCTCGCGCAGCGCGTTGGCGAAGGCACTGGCCAGATGCTTGTCGCCATCGACCTGCAAGCCATCCAGCCCGCCACCGGCATGGGCACGCAACAGATCCGCCAGGCTGCCGCTGATCCGTACATCGACCGCTTCCGGCGCCAAAGACAGCCACTGCAGGCCATTGCCATGCGGCGCAAGCGTGAAATGCAGGTCCAAGGCCGGCAGATCCAGGGCAATGACCCGGCCTTCCAGGGCCGCCAGGCGCTCCAGCGTTAGCGGATCGAGCGCCAGCAAGCGGTTCAGAGCCATTTCCAGGGCCGCCAGCGGCAGGCTGGTGGCCGCGCTGGCCGGCGCGTCGGTCACAGCCGGTAACCCCGGTGCACGGCGACGATGCCACCGGCAAGGTTGAAATACTGGCAACGGCTGAAACCAGCCTGATGCAGCATGCCCAGCAGCGTGTCCTGATCCGGGTGGCGACGGATGGACTCGGCCAGATAGCGGTAACTGTCGGCGTCCCCCGCCACCAGCCGTCCGATGCGCGGCAGCACCTGAAAACTGTAGGCGTCGTACAGGGGTTTGAGCGGCGCCAGCACCGGCTGCGAGAACTCCAGCACCAGCGCCCGGCCACCGGGCTTGAGCACCCGGCGCATCTCGCCCAGTGCCGCCTGCTTGTCGGTGACGTTGCGCAGGCCGAAACCGATCACCACGCAGTGCAGGCTCCTGTCGGCCACCGGCAGGTGCTCGCCGTCCACCTGCAGGTAGTCGACGTTGCCGGCGATTCCGGCGTCGATCAGCCGGTCCCGACCCCTGGACAACATGGCGCCGTTGATGTCGGCCAGCAGCACGCGCCCGCCGTTTCCGACCCGCGGCGCCAGCAGGCGCGTCAGATCGCCCGTGCCGCCGGCAAGATCGAGCACCCACTCGCCAGGCCGCACCGCCGCCAGCCCGACCGCGAAACGCTTCCAGGCCCGGTGCAGGCCCATCGACATCAGGTCGTTCATCAGGTCGTAACGCGGCGCGACCGAGTCGAACACCTGCCGGACCCGGTGCGCCTTGTCGGCGACCGGCACCTCGTTGAAACCAAAATCCGTGGTGTCTTGTGGCATGGCAGTCTCCGTCAGCGTGGGATCGCGATGCGGGCCAGATCAGAGTATGTAGCGACTCAGGTCCTGATCCCCCGCCAGGTCCGCGAGACGCTGATCGACGTAAGCACTGTCGACCATCACGTCGCTGCCACCCCGATCGGCCGCCGCAAAGGACAGGTCCTCCAGCAGGCGCTCCATGACGGTGTGCAGCCGGCGGGCGCCGATGTTCTCGGTGCGTTCGTTGACCTCGAAGGCGATCTCGGCCAGCCGCTCGATCGCCGCATCGGCAAACTGCAGCTGCACCCCTTCGGTCGCCAGCAAGG
>CAZZHF010000326.1:0-3341 GCA_964653545.1 uncultured Gammaproteobacteria bacterium
TAGAAGTGCGGCGCGTAGATGTTGGCCTTGCGCAGCGCCACGATGCGGTCGCGCAGCATGCCCTTGCTGTCGCAGAACATCACCGACACCGGTAGGCCAAGGTCCACGTTCTCGCGCGGAATGACCTTGTACAGGCAGTCGTCGGCAAAGAAATCCGGCCAGGCTTCGAGGTCATCGTCGTCGATGCACTGCACGTAGGCGTGGATCAGATCCTCCACCTCCTGCCGGCTGGTGGTGGTGGGTTGGACAGCAACGGCAGCGGACATGGGCGGCACCTCGCCTGGGCGTTAAGGTGCGGCCATTGTGGGAGGCTGAGCCGGACGGCCATTGACGCAGGTCAAGCGCAGGCAAGCCATCAAGGACTGCGGGCTGGGCAGCAATGCCCAGCCCACATGGGGGTCAATTAGGCGGGGAGGCTTACAACCAGCGCAAGGCCAGCCGCATGACACGATCCAGGCCCGGCCCGTAGGGCGGGCGGATCAGCGACTGTACCGACCAGCGGCTTTGATACAGCACGCTTTTCTGGTGCGAGAAAGTCACGAAGCCGTCAAAACCATGATAGCGGCCAATGCCGCTTGGACCGACACCGCCGAACGGCAGGCCCTCGTGGGCCACATGGAACAGCACGTCGTTGACGCAGGCGCCGCCGGAGGCGGTTTGCGACAGCACGCGCTCGGTGCGGCCGGCATTGTTGTCGAAGTGGTACAGCGCCAGCGGGCGCGGGTGGTTGTTGACGTAGGTGATGACCTGCGACAGGTCATCGTAGGTCTTGATCGGCAGCAACGGGCCGAAAATTTCCTCCTGCATCACCGTCATGTCGTCGGTCACGCCCAGCAGCAGGGTCAGCGGCAGAATGCGCTCGCCAGGTCCGGCGGTGAGCTTGCCCGGGTTGATTTCGACCACCTCGGCGCCCTTGGCGGTGGCATCGGCAATGTGCGCTTTCAGACGCGCGAAATGCCGATCGTTGACCACCCAGGTCAGATCGGTATTGCCGGCGAAGGTTGGGTAACTGCGCGTCACTGCCGCGCGCAGGGCTTCGATCAGTTGCTCCCGCCTGGCGGTCGGGATGAACACATAATCGGGCGCGATACAGGCCTGACCGCCGTTCAGCAGCTTGCCCTGAGCGATGCGGCCGGCGGCAAGGTCAAGCGGATAGTCCTCGCTGATGATGGTCGGCGACTTACCGCCCAGCTCCAGGGTTACCGGGGTCAGGTTCTCGCTGGCCGCGCGCATGACGATGCGACCGACCTGCGTGGAACCGGTGAAAATCAGATGATCGAACGGCAGCGCCGAGAACTGGGCCGCGACTTCGGGCCCACCATTGACCACCGTGACCTGCTCGGGCGTGAAGGCCTGCTTGATCATGGAGGTGACCACCTCGGCCGTGCGCGGGCAAAACTCGGAGGTCTTGATCAGCGCGCGGTTACCGGCGGCAAGAGCCCCGACCAGCGGCGACAGCGTGAGCAGCACCGGTACGTTCCACGGCCCGATGACGCCGATCACGCCCAGTGGCTGGTACTGGATACGCGCCTTGGCCAGCGGGAACTGCGGACTCCAGCCGGCGCGGCGCGGCTTCATCCACTTTTTCAGATGCTTGCGCGTGTGGCGAATCTCGCCCAGCAGACCGATCACGTCGGCAAAGAAGGTCTCGTGGCGCGAGCGGTGACCGAAGTCGGCATTCACCGCTTCCAGAATCTGTTCGTGATGGTCAACGATGGCCTGGCGCAGACGTTTGAGGGAATCGATGCGCTGCTCGTAACTGGGCGGGCCAACGCGCAGGAAATCCTCGCGCTGGGCCTGTAGCAGCGGCATCAACGGGTTGTCTGTGAGCAGCGGCGTGGACGCTATGGCCAGACGGTTGGTGTCATTCATGGCATGGACTCCTGGTTGCCGTTAGTGGTTTTAATGCGGATTCGGGACCGTAGGCGCTGGCCGCCCAGAAGCGCCGCGCGAGCTCAAAGGCGCCGAAACTTCACAGCCTGGCATGCCAATCGCACCGACACCCAAGCCTACCTCGACCGGCTACAGTAGCCGTACCACCAGTCGCGGTCCAGATCGCAGCCGTCAACGCTGCTTTCAGCGCGTGAACCGGGGCCCCGTGCCGGGAACATTCCGGTCACGAAAAAAATAGCCCTCAGGCTGCCCGTAGAGTTAATTTATTCAGGCTTGATCAGCAACACCGGAGGCAGGTGTCATGGCATTGAGTGCTTTCGACGCGGTCAGTCGCATGGCCCCGCACGCACATGGCAACTACCTTGATGCACTGCGTCATGGGGATGGTCTGTTTCACGAACACGACATTACGACGCCGCTGCGCGTGGCGCACTTCCTCGCCCAGGCCTTGCACGAGACCGGTGGCTTTACGGTTCTGCGCGAGAGCATGAGTTACTCAGCGCCGCGATTGATGGAGATATTCGGCGTCAATCGCCATTCCGCGGGAGTTACCGCCGCCGAGGCGAAAGCCCTCGCCCGTCGGCCAGAGGCGATTGCCGAGCGAGTCTATGGCCTTGGCAACCCGCGCAAGGCGCGCGAACTGGGCAATACGGAACCGGGCGACGGCTTTCGTTACCGCGGCAACGGCGTGCTCCAGACCACTGGGCGCGGCAACCATAAACGCATGGGCGCCGCCTGTGGCGCCGATTTCGAAAACAACCCGCAGCTGGTGATTGAGTCCGCATACGCCCTGAAGCCGGCCCTGCACGAGTGGACGCAAAACAAGCTGAACGCCCGCGCCGACAAAAACGATATCCGCACCATTACGCTGCGCATCAACGGCGGCTTGAACGGCCTTGCGCAGCGCGAAGCCTGGTTCAAAAAGGCGTGGTCCCTGCTCAAAAGCGATGCCGAGCCAGTGGAAGCCTGGCGGGCGGCGAGCAAGGACTCGGCGGTACTGCGGCTACAGAAAGCGCTCAACGACCTGGGGGCCAGCCCGGTGCTGGTTACGGACGGCCGTTATGGTGCCGCCACGCGCCAGGCCGTGAAAGCATTTCAGGCCGCCGTGGGCATTGTTGCGGACGGCGTGGCCGGCCCGGTCACCCAGGCCGCAATAAAACTCAGACTCGCCACGCTCAGGGGCGCTTAAGCTCCTGACCCACCCTGACGCTTGGCCCAGGAGTCCCGCAGCGACACGGTGCGGTTCCATACCGGCGCCCCGGGCTGGCTGTCCAGATCGGGACTGAAGTAGCCCAGGCGCTCGAACTGCCGGCCATCGCTCGCGTCAGCCAGCGCTGGCTCCAGCAGGCAGTTACCTAGCACCTCCAGGGATGCCGGATTCAGCAAGCTCAGGTAGTCGTCCTCCCCGGCCGGGTCCGGCACCGAGAACAGCCGGTCGTACAGGCGCA
>CAZZHF010000327.1:0-3297 GCA_964653545.1 uncultured Gammaproteobacteria bacterium
CTGGCAGGTTTTGCTCTGTTGATGCTGGCCTATCTTGGCAGCAAGTTCGTGCTTGAGTTTCTGCTGCTACAGACTCGCTAAACGCAGCCAGGCTCAGCCTGTCCGGCCCGCCTTGTTTACGTTATTGGCCAGAACCTGCTGCAAATACGCCCGCAGCCCAGCCATAGCCTGTGCGCGATGACTCAGACGCGCTTTGTCCGCCGGGTCCAGTTCGGCCGCTGTGCACGCGAACTCGGGCACCCAGAACAATGGGTCGTAGCCAAAGCCGCTGCTGCCGGCCTCAGCGGGGGCAATCCGCCCGTGCCAGGTACCGGTGAATATCTGCGGCCAGGGATCATTGGCGTGGCGCAAATACACCAACACGCAGCAAAACCGCGCTGTGCGCTGATCCGCCGGCCGCCCGGAGAGAGCCTCAAGCAACTTGCGCCGGTTGGCGGCGTCGTTCGCCGCGGGTCCCGCGTAGCGCGCGGAATGTACGCCGGGCGCGCCGCCGAGCGCGTCCACCTCCAGGCCGGAATCGTCCGCCAGCGCGGGCAGCTGACTGGCAGCGGCGGCAAAACGCGCTTTCAGAATGGCGTTTTCAACGAAGCTTGGCGCGGTTTCGGCGGCGGCGTCGGCGGTAAAGTCGCCGAGCGCCTGCAAGCTGAGCGGCAGGTTGCCCAGCATACCGCGCAGTTCCGCCAGCTTGCCGCGGTTCCCGCTGGCCAGTACCAGGTGCATCAACCGGCCAGCGCCGCCCGCTGCAGCGCGATCAACTCGGCAACGCCCTGCTGGCCCAGGGCAATCATCTGTGTCAGCTCATCGGGGCGAAACGCATGCCCTTCGGCCGTGCCCTGGATCTCCACAAACGCGCCGGCGTCGTTGATGACCAGGTTCATGTCGGTCTCGGCGCTCGAATCCTCGGCATAGTCGAGATCCAGCACCACCTTCGCGCCGACAATGCCCACCGACACCGCTGCGATGGCCCCATGGATGGGGTCCCGCGTAATCACCTTGCGTTTGCGCAGATTGGCCAGCGCATCGCTCAGCGCCACATAGGCGCCGGTAATGGCCGCCGTGCGCGTACCGCCGTCGGCCTGAATCACATCGCAATCCAGCGTAATGGTGCGCTCGCCAAGAGCCGACAAGTCCACTACCGCCCGCAGCGAGCGACCGATCAAACGCTGAATCTCCTGAGTACGCCCGCCCTGACCGCCGGTAGCCGCCTCGCGCTTCATGCGCGAGTGGGTCGCGCGCGGCAGCATGCCGTACTCGGCAGTCACCCAGCCGCTGCCGCTGCCGCGTTTGAAGCCGGGCACGCGCTCGTCTACGCTGGCGTTACAGATCACTCGCGTGTCGCCAAAGCTCACCAGCACCGAACCCTCGGCGTATTTGCTGAACTGACGGGTAATGGTGACCGGACGCATCTGGTCCGGTCGTCGGCCGCTGGGGCGCATGGCGTGTCCTTGAAAAGTAAAGCGACAAAAGGAAGGAGAACTCGACACATGACCGCCGGCAACGCCGCAGGTGGCGGCAAAAGCGGTCAGGGGGCGCGGATTATAGCCCGGCACGCCGTAAGCCCTGGGCTACACTGCCCTCCCGCACCCCGTGCCGACCACCGGACCCAGCCATGATTTCCAGCATGACCGCCTTTGCCCGCAGCACCCGCAGCGGTGCGCTCGGCGAATTCACCTGGGAACTGCGCAGCGTCAACCACCGCTACCTGGAACTGTCGCTACGCCTGCCGGACGCCCTGCGCAGCCTGGAGCCGCGGGTGCGTGAACTGGCCGCCCGTCAGATCCACCGCGGCAAGCTGGACCTTGGCCTGCGCTATGTTGCGGCAAGCGAAGTACAGGCGCTGAACGTGAACGAAGCAGCCCTGGCTGCGCTGCTGGCGGCCGCCAATCAGGTCCGGAGCCATCTGGGCGCTCACGCAGCCTCGCTTAATCCGCTCGACCTGCTGCGCTGGCCGGGCGTGGTCCAATCGACCGACACCGGCAACCAGGAAGCGCTGGAAACCGAGGCCCTGCATACGCTGACGACCGCCTTTGGAGAACTCAAGGCGGCCCGCCGACGGGAAGGTGAGCGCCTGGCCGAACTGATCGGAGAACGCGCGGCTGGTGTGTTGACCCTGGCCGAAACCATCGGCACCCGCATGCCGGCCATCCGCGACGCCTGGCGCGACAAGCTGCGCGAACGCATCGCCGCGCTCGGCGTGCCGGTGGAGCCAGCACGCCTGGAACAGGAACTGGTCCTTGCCGCGCAAAAAGGCGATATCGCCGAGGAACTCGACCGCCTCGCCATCCACGTAAAGGAAATCCGCGCCACCCTTACCCAGGGCGGCGCCGTCGGCCGGCGCCTGGATTTCTTGATGCAGGAACTTGGCCGCGAAGCCAACACCGTCGGATCCAAAGCCATGGACATGGACGTCACCCAGGCCGCCATCGGCCTGAAAGTGCTGATCGAACAAATGCGCGAACAGGTGCAGAACATCGAGTAGGTCGCAGACCCGGCCACCGCCACTTCAAGGCCGCCCAGTCGTTGCCGATAATCCGAAACGTCGTGCGAATCTTGCCGTTCGGTCAACATGGCGGGCACACAGCAGCGGAGTTCGCGCCTTCGCAGGACGGGCGCTGCTCTTCATGCACCTCCTGCGCTCTGTCATGATTACGCCGATGGCGGTCTATTGGATCCTTGGGTAGAGCCCTCATGAAAAAAGCACTTGTCACCGGCATTACCGGACAGGATGGCGCCTACCTAGCCGAGTTCCTGCTGGACAAGGGCTATGAGGTGCATGGCATAAAGCGCCCGACCTCGCTTTTTAATACCGATCGTATCGACCACCTGTACCAGGATCCCCACGACAAGGGCCGCCGTTTTATCTTGCACTATGGGGATCTGACCGATTCCACCAGCCTGATCAGGGTCATACAGCAGATACAACCGGATGAAATCTATAACCTCGCTGCCCAGTCGCATGTGGCGGTGAGCTTCGAGGAGCCGGAATACACCGCCAACGCGAATGGTCTTGGCACGCTGCGTGTCCTGGAGGCCATCCGTATTCTGGGCCTGGACAAGACCACCCGTTTCTACCAGGCCTCGACATCCGAACTGTACGGCCTGGTACAGGACATGCCGCAGCGCGAGACCACGCCGTTCTATCCGCGTAGTCCCTATGCCGTGGCCAAGCTGTACGCCTACTGGATCACCGTGAACTATCGCGAAGCCTATGGCATGTATGCCTGTAATGGCATCCTGTTCAATCACGAGTCACCCGTCCGGGGCGAGACCTTCGTCACTCGCAAGATCACCCGCGCC
>CAZZHF010000328.1:0-3296 GCA_964653545.1 uncultured Gammaproteobacteria bacterium
GTGGGAACCGCTGCTCGCGCTGCTGCTGTTCACGGCCATCACGCTCATCCTGGCCGTTACCCGGGTGCGCAAACGCCTGGATTGAGCGCGGCCGCGCCAGCCGGCTAACCCGCCACCTTCGGCAAGCGCGTCAGCGCGTCGCGAATGGCCGCCTCCGGGTAGTCGTAATCGCTCAGTTCGCCGGCGAAGTAGCGATCATACGAGGCCATGTCGAAATGGCCGTGGCCGGACAGATTGAACAGAATCACGCGCGGCTCGCCCGCCTGTTTGGCCGCCAGCGCTTCGTCGATGGCGGCGCGGATGGCGTGGTTGGACTCCGGCGCCGGGATGATGCCCTCGCTGCGGGCGAACAACACACCGGCCTCGAAGGTGGCGAGTTGCCCCACCGTGCGCGACTCCACAATACCGGCCGCACACAGCTGAGCCACCAGCGGCGCGCTGCCGTGATAACGCAGGCCCCCGGCGTGGATGCCCGGCGGCACGAAATCGTGCCCCAACGTGTACATACGCATGATGGGCGTCAGGCCAGCGGTGTCGCCATAGTCGTACGCATAGACGCCGCGCGTCAGGGTCGGACACGCCGCCGGCTCCACCGCCAGCAAGCGCACCTGCTTGCCGGCCGCCTTGTCGGCCACGAACGGAAACGCCAGCCCGGCAAAGTTCGACCCGCCGCCGCAGGGCGCGATCACCACGTCCGGGTAGTCGCCGGCCAGCGCCATCTGCTGCCTGGCCTCCAGGCCAATCACGGTCTGGTGCAGCAAGACGTGGTTCAACACCGAGCCGAGCGCGTAGTTGGTGTCAGCGCGGCCGGCGGCCTCCTCCACCGCCTCGCTGATGGCCATGCCGAGTGATCCGGGCGAATCGGGATCGTCGGCCAGCATTGCCCGGCCGGCCGCGGTGTGCGGGCTGGGACTGGCGATGACCTCCGCGCCCCAGGTGCGCATCATCGAGCGGCGGTGCGGCTTCTGGTCGTAGCTCACGCGCACCATGTACACGCGCACGTCCACGCCCAGCATTTGTCCGGCCATGGCCAGCGACGAACCCCACTGCCCGGCGCCGGTCTCGGTGGTCAGGCGCCGCACGCCGGCCTGCGCGTTGAACCAGGCTTGCGGCACGGCGGTGTTGGGCTTGTGCGAACCGGCCGGGCTGACACCCTCGTACTTGTAGTAGAGGCGCGCCGGGGTACCGAGTGCCTGCTCCAATCGGTGTGCCCGGTACAGGGGCGCTGGCCGCCACAGGCGGTAGATGTCGCGCACGGCGTCCGGAATCGGCAGCCAGCGCTGGGCGGACATTTCCTGCTCGATCAGGGCCGGTGGAAAGATGGCCGACAGTGCATCCGGCGCCAGAATCTTTCCGTCCGGCCCGCGCGGCGGCTCGGGCGGGGCCGGCAGGTCGGCGACCACGTTGTACCAGTGGGTCGGAATGGCCGACTCGGGCAGCAGGAATTTGGTGTCAGTCACGGCGACTCCCCAGGGTTACGCAACACACAAAACGATATGCCGGAACGGCACCGCGCGGATCGAATGCCCGAGATGGCAGTGCTCCCGCTCACGCAGCCAGAACCCTGAGAAAACCTGATTGCCCGTAGTCGAGGATCTTGCTGTCGGCGGTTACCAGCGTGAGGTCATTGCTGCGCGCGGCCGCGATCAGAAATCGATCAGCAGGATCACCGTGTGGCGTGCCGGGAAGGTGTGTGCTCTCCAGGGCAGTTTGCGTATCGAGTGGTAGCACGCTCAAACCCTCCGGGGTGGTGGCCCGCTCGATCCAATCTCGCAACGGGGCAGACAGGCGGACTTTTTCCTTGGCGTACAGCATCCCGATTTCCCACACGCTGATGGCCGAAACCCAGACGCGGCGATCATTTCTCGCTTGCTCGATAAGCCGTAGCGTCGGCGCACTCATGCGACCGGCAATGCCCTCGGCAACCCATAACCAGACATGCGTGTCGAGCAGCAACCCGTTCATTTGACGGGCATCAGATCGGCGTAGAGGTCATCTTCGTCGCCGGTTTCCGCGGACCATGGCTCTTGCTGGGAGGCGACGATGTCGCCCGAGAGGGTGACCGTACCTTTCATGTAACCGAACAGCGGCGCCTGCGCTTGCTGTTCGATCGGCACCAGTTTGGCGACCGGCTTGCCCCGCTTGGTAATGACTAGGGGTTCGTGAGTTGCGGCGACCTTGTCTAGCAGTTTCAGGCATTTGGCCTTGAACTCGGCAGCGCTGATATTCATGGCAGGCCTCTAGTGACCATAGCAAGTGGTCATATTAAACGCCGGCCTGCGTCGGAAACAACACACGGCCAGGCCGAGACCCATTTTCGGGTCGAAAACAGCAGCCTGCGCCCTGTCTGTCGCAATCTGAGGCGAAGAGCGGACCGGCTTCGACGAGGCAGCCAAGCCCTGGGCGCGCGAACCGCTCGGCGCTTGGGTGATCGGGGCAACTACCTGTGAGAACGCCGAGCTGCTTGTGCTACCGGCGCCGACTCAGCCGCCCAAACGACTGCGGCAATAGTCGAACAAGGCCGCGGTGGAGGCATCGTGCGCAACGCCCGGCACGGTTTCGCCGCCCAGTTCGCGCTCCAGCGTGCCGGCCAGGCGTTTGCCCAGTTCCACGCCGAACTGGTCGAACGGGTTGATGCGCCACAGCATGGCGCTGGTGAAGGTGCGGTGTTCGTGACAGGCCAGCAGGGCGCCCAGCGTGTGTGGGGTGAGCGCCGGCAGGACCATGACCGTACTCGGCCGGTTGCCGGGGCAGCGGGCGTGCGGGTTGTCGGGGGAAGGCGCGCCGGTGAGCAGCGCCTCAGCCTGCGCCAGGCACTGCGCCACCAGGCGCTGGCGATGGCCAGGCAGGTCCAGATCCGGCTGCGCACAGATCAGGAATTCCGTCGGGATGGTGGCCGGACCCTGGTGCAGTAGCTGGTAGAACGTGTGTTCGCCGTCGTTGCCATTACCACCCCAGATGACCGGACAGGTGGCCTCGCGCAGCGGCTGGCCAGCCCGGTCCACGCCCTTGCCGTTGCTCTCCATCATCAGTTGCTGGACGTAGGTCGGCAACAGACGCAGGCCCTGGTCGTAGGGCAACACCGCGCGACTGCCAAAGCCCCAGAAACTCGCGTACCAGACATCCAGCAGACCCAGCAACAGCGGCAGGTTCCGCGCCGGTTCGGCGCTCGAAAAATGCTCATCCATGGCCGCGGCGCCTGCGAGCAGGCCGGCGAAGTTGTCGGCACCCAGGGCAATGGCGGCAGGCAGGCCGATGGCCGACCACAGCGAATAGCGCCCGCCGACCCAATCCCA
>CAZZHF010000329.1:0-3254 GCA_964653545.1 uncultured Gammaproteobacteria bacterium
CCGCGGCATCAATTCCACCAGGTTGCAGGGCCGGGTGCGGTAATCGAGCTGCGGGGCGATCAGCTTATCCCAAGCCGTGCGGCAGGCGCCCGAGGAGCCTGGCAGACAGAAAATATAAGTGCCATTGGCCACCCCGGCCACAGCGCGCGACTGGATGGTGGACGCGCCGATTTCGTCCAGGGACAAGGCGCGAAACACCTCGCCGAAACCGTCGATGTGCTTATCCAGCAGCGGCACCACCGCCTCCGGTGTGCCGTCCCGGCCGGTCAGGCCGGTGCCGCCGGTGGTCAGCACCACCTGCACCGCCGGATCAGCAATCCAGGCCGAGACCTGGGCGCGGATCCGGTAGATGTCGTCCGGCAGGATGGCCCGGCCGGCCAGATGATGGCCGGCCGCCGAGAGCCGTTCGACCAGCAGGCGGCCAGAGTTGTCCTGCTCCAGGCCACGGCTGTCGCTGACCGTGAGCACCGCGACACCCACCGGCAAAAACGACCTCGGTGCTGTCCCACTCATAACGGATCGCCCGAACGGAGTTACCGCGTACCAAACTTGCGCATACCCTGGGGAGTGAAGAGGTCGGGATCGATGTTCGAATCCTTGAGCAACCCGACTTTTGGCTGCCCCATGCCGACGTTACCGTACCAACCGAAGAACGAGGTGTAGCGGCCATTGACCAGATCGACCAACTGATCACCCCAGATCAGGTGCGAACGGCTGTCGTACAGGTTAAGCACGTAAGCCTCGCCCATACGCCATAGCCTGTCACGCGCGTCGTAGGCCTGGTGTGCCATGCCGTGCCAGGTGTCTTCATCGATATAGGCCACGATGCGCTTGTACAGGTGGCGCTGACCGGGTTTGAGCGTGGCCTCAAGCTCCCAAACCCGGTGCAGCTCGTAACGCACCAGGTCCTGATTGAGATGCTTGGGCCCGAACAGCTCCTTGGGCGTAACACCCTCCTGCGCCAAGGCGTAGGAGTTATAGGGCACGAACAGTTCCTTCTTGCCGTTGAGTTTCAGCTCATGGCGCGACTCCTTGCCGCCGAACCACCACTGCCACCGCGACGAGACCGTGCGTTGGCCGTCCGACCCGAAGGACGGGCTGTCCTGAAAGCCAATTTCCGGCGCCTTGCGCACCCGCCGCTGCCCCGGCACATACAGATAAGCCTGAAAATCAAACTCCTGGGCGAAGTTGCAGCCTCCACCAATCAGGCCCGACTGGCGCGGCGGCTGCTTGATCTGGAACGCGTCGCACAAGAGCGGCCCACCGCTGCGGTGAAACCATTCACCAGCTGGACGCTCGGCCGCCGGTACCCACCACATGTAGGATTGCCACTGCTGCATGATCACATCAACCCGGCTGCCCAGCGCATCAATCAACGGCGCGTCCATGAAACCCTCGATTGCCTGCCCCTGATAGGCGAGGTAGTGGTTCCAACCCACCTCGAACGCATTTTTCGGAATTGGGAACGGATAACCGCCACCGTCGACATGGTTCACCAAGCAGACCATCCCCTTGGTGTCCCAGCCCGGGCACAACTCGGCGGCCAGCGCCTGGCGCTTGGTCGCTTCGTAGACGAAGTCAGGGAACGATGCGCTGCGCCGGGTCGGATAGACATGCATCCGGAAACTGTCCGGATACTGCTTGAACATGGCCACCTGGCCGGGCATCAGCTTGTCCGGATACTGCGCATAGTTCTGAGCGGTGATGGTGAACAGCGGCTTGTCGTCCGGAAACGGATCGACCCACGGCCCGCCGGGCTTGAAGTTGGCCGGCGGTGTTGCAATGCCGCCTGTCCACTCGGGAATGCTGCCGTCGGCATTACCGGCGCGCTCGGCGCCGACCGGGGTCAGCGGCGTACCGGTGAGGCCGAGCTGAGCGGCCTCCTCGGGCGTGATCCCGGCCCACGCCGCGGAAGCCATCGTCAATGCCAGGGCGACAACGGCTCCGAGTTTGGCAATCTCTCCACACATGCCTTGTCCCTCCAGATCTTTAAGAAACGTTGCAACGCACTGCCCAGGATCAAGCCGGAACAGCGCGCACCCTGCCTATCAGGAAGCGAGTAATTGCGGGCATCAGCACAACCGCACCCACCATGTTCACGAAGAACATGTACGCCAGCAACACGCCCATGTCCGACTGGAATTTGAGCGCGGAGAAATACCATAGAGCAACCCCGAAGCTCATGGTAACGGCCGTGAACACCACCGCTGTTCCCACTTCCCTGTAGGACATGCGGAACGCGGACTCAACATCCATGCCCTCACGCAAATGCACGTAGGCACGGGCAAACAGGTAGATACCGTAGTCCACTCCGACACCAACCCCCAAGGCCAAAACCGGCAGTGTCGATACCTTCAGTCCAATGTTGAGAAACACCATCACTGCATTGGCGAAAATCGATACCGCGACCAGCGGCAGCATCACGCAAAGCGCCGCCCGCCAGGAGAAGAAAGTAAAGAAACAGCACGCCGCGATGGCGGCAAACAAGATCAGGTCCATGGTCAGCACCGAATCCTTGACCGCCTCGTTGGTGGCGGCCCAGATACCGGCATTGCCCATCGCCATCCGAAAAGTGACGTCGTCGTTTGTATTGGCCTTGTTGTAGGCCTGGATCGCTCTGACCACGCGCTCCAACGTTGCCGCCTGGTGGTCCACCGGATAGATGGTCACTGGCATCGCCGTACAATCGTTGTTAAATAGCCGCTGCGACATTTCCACCCGATAGATATTGGCGGAAATCATCTGCTCGTTGCGCGGCAAACCCAGGAATTTCGGATTCGCCTCGTAATTACCGACATTGCGCTCGCGCACAACCTGAGTCAGCGATTTGACCGACCGCACGCCTGGCACATTGCGCATTTGCCAGACAAAATCGTCAATCGTTGACATCACGCCATAATCCACGCAGGCGCTGTCCTTTGGCGATTCCGCCATTACAACGAACTCGTCCAGTCCAACCGTAAACTTGCTGACGATGGCCTGGGTGTCCTGGTTGTAACGGGCGTCCGGCCAGAACTCCGGCGCGCCGGCTTCCGAGTCACCAACGATAAGATTTTTCGTCTGCCAGGACCCGAAAGCGACCAGGAAGATGGTCACCCCGACGATAGCCATAGCCGGGCGAGGCCGGCTGGCGCGTGTCAACAAGTTCCACACGGGATGGTCGTCGCCCTCGGCCGACCGCTTCGCGCGGGCAATCTCCCGCTCGTTCAGGCGCATGTAAGAAAGGACCGCCGGCAACATGAACTTGTTGGTGA
>CAZZHF010000330.1:0-3237 GCA_964653545.1 uncultured Gammaproteobacteria bacterium
AAGTGGTAGCCGTCGATGCCGTTCTCGCACTGCATCTTCCAGTTGCCGCGGTGCGTGTAGCTGGACGAACCGCGCAGTACCTCGGCGCCGTCCGGTCCCATGCCGGCCAGCATGTCGATGAACGGCCGCGTGTTGCCCAGGTGCGTTTCCAGGTCCGGCACGTCGGCGTTCAGACTGGCGAACACGAACCCCTTGTAGCTGCCAACCCGCGGCACCGGCGCAAGATCGTGATTGGCGCGCAGGAAGGCGTCCGGGTAGGCGCCCGTGTCATGGTCCTTGATGTCCACATTGCGCCCGGCACTGTCGAACACCCAGCCGTGGTAGGGGCAGGTGATGTGCTTCTGGTTGCCATGGGCGGTGCGACACAGTGCCGCGCCGCGGTGCGGACAGGCATTCAGGAAGGCATGCACGCCACCGTCGGCATCGCGCGTGACGATGACCGGCTGGCGGCCCATGCGGGTGCGGAAAAAGTCGTTCGGTTTGGCGACCTGACTTTCGTGACACAGGAACAGCCAGGTACCCTCGAAGATGTGCTTCATCTCCAGGTCGAACAGTTCCTGGTCCGTGAACAGGCTGCGACTGACCTCGAACAGCCAGGCATCCGGCTGGTCGACGAACAGCCGATCGATGTCGTTCGGTTTCACGATGCGCGTTCTCCAGTCTGCCCCGAAAGTGGGGCTTCAGACTGTGACGCGCGCCCGGTCCCGGGTCTTGACCGACGTCAACCGCGCGCGATCATGCGCCGGGTCACTCAGCCTGCGCGCCCAGGGCGTCCAGCGGTTGCGCGATTTCGGGCGGTACCGCGTTGTTAATGGCCACGGCGTAGACCACCACCAGCAGCGCCACCAGCGCCCCGCCGGTCAGGGCCACGGCGCGGGCGCGCACATACTGACGCAAGGCCCGGAAGTTGAGCGCGATGTGCGCGGTCATGGCCGCCACCATGACCAGCCCGAACAGCTTGTGTACCGGGTGCATCTGGATGGTGAAAGACGGTCGTTCGATGAAGAACATCAGCAGTCCGGACGTGGACATGGCGATGAAGGACACAAACAACGTTACCGCGACCAGTTTGTAAAACATGGGGTCCTCGCAAGCAATCGGGCCAATGAGCAAGACCGGATCTTGGCACAAAGCGCGGTGCCGCGTCTGGCGCGCGTTTGCTGCCGGTTACGGCCGGTCAGCGTGTAAACTTGCCCGCCGCCCGCGCTTGCCGGGCGGGCTTTTTATATGGCGAGCGGTGCAACGGCGCGGAGGCCTCGGCGATGGGCATGGAAGATCGGGATGGCGTCATCTGGTTCGACGGGGAGCTGGTGCCCTGGCGCGAGGCCAAGGTGCACGTGTTGACCCACTCCCTGCACTACGGCATGGGCGTGTTCGAGGGCGTGCGGGCTTACAAGACGGCGCGCGGCACGGCGGCGTTTCGCCTGCAGGAGCACGTCGATCGCCTGTTCGCCTCGGCGCACATCCTGCAAATGGATATTCCGTTTGCCCGTGACCAGGTAAGGGACGCCTGTCTGGCGGCGTTGCGCGAGAACAGCCTGGAGGCTGGATATATCCGCCCGCTGGCGTTTTATGGTTCCGAAGGCATGGGCGTGAGCGCGTCGAATCTGACCGTGCACCTGATTGTGGCGGCCTGGCCGTGGGGTGCCTATCTGGGCGAGGAGGCGCTCGAGCGCGGGGTACGGCTGCGGACCTCGTCGTTTGCGCGCCACCATATCAACGTCACCATGTGTCGCACCAAGGCGACCGGTAATTACATCAATTCCATGCTGGCGCTGCGCGAGGCGCAGGCCTGTGGCTATGACGAGGCGCTGCTGCTGGATGTCGACGGCTACGTGGCCGAGGGCAGCGGTGAGAACGTTTTCGTGATCCGCAAGGGCGTCATTTCCACGCCGGACATCACCTCGGCGCTGGAAGGCATCACCCGCGACACGGTGATCACCTTGGCGCGCGAAGTGGGCCTGGAGGTGCGCGAGAAGCGCATCACCCGCGACGAGGTGTACCTGGCCGACGAGGCGTTCTTCACCGGTACCGCCGCCGAGGTGACGCCGATCCGCTCGCTTGACGACCGCCTGATCGGCGGGGGTACCCCCGGGCCGATCACCCGCGACCTGCAGCAGCGCTACTTCGCCACCGTCAACGGCGAGAACGACGGGCATGCCGACTGGCTGACCCTGGTGTGATGGGCTCCAGCATGGGCTCCAGCAGTGAGGAACACGCGGTGACGCACGATATTCGCGCCAGCACCCAGAATCGCTACGAGGTCACGCGCAAGGATTTACCCCTGTCGTGTCCGATGCCGGGCATGGTGAAGTGGGACTCTCACCCGCGGGTATTTCTGCCGATTGAGCAGAGCGGCGAGGAAAAATGCCCGTACTGCGGAGCGGTCTACGTGCTGGTGCCCGAGGCCGACCCCATCCACCGCTGAGGTGAGCGACGACGCGGTACTGGTAGTCGGCCCCTCGTGGGTCGGCGATATGGTGATGATCGAGCCGCTGTTGGCGAGCCTGAAGGCGCGCCAGCCAGCCCCGTCAGTCGACGTGCTGGCGCCCGCTTGGTCAGCGCCACTGCTGTCGCGCATGGCGCAGGTGCGGCGCGCTATTGATCTGCCGATCGGTCACGGGCAATGGGCTGTGGGCAAGCGTCTGGCCATGGGGCGTGCATTGCGCGGCCAGTACCGGCAGGCCATCGTGTTGCCAGGCTCATGGAAATCCGCGCTGCTGCCTTTTTTTGCCGGTATCCCCCGGCGCACGGGTTTTGTGCGGGAACTGCGCTACGGGTTGCTCAATGACGCCCGGCGCCTTGACAAGCGCGCCCTGCCAATGACGGTGCAGCGCTTCGCGGCGCTCGGCCTCGGCGCCGGTGCGCCGCCGCCAGGCACGCTTGAACCACGGCTGAATGCCGACCCGGCGGTGGTTGCGCGTACCTTGGCGAGTTTGGGGCTCAGTGCGAGCCGCGCACCGGTATTACTGCTGTGTCCGGGCGCCGAGTTTGGTCCGGCCAAGCGCTGGCCAGCCGCGCATTTTGCCGCGCTGGCGCGCCATTATCATCAGCGCGGCTGGCAGGTTTGGCTGGTCGGCTCGGCCAGGGACGCGTCCATCACGGCCCAGGTCAAGGCCGCTGCCGGTGATGGCTGTATCGATCTGGCCGGGCGCACCGATCTTGGGGAGGTTTGCGATGTCATCGCCGCGGCCGATCTTGTGGTCAGCAACGACAGCGGCTTGATGCACGTGGCGG